>CBDUPS010000061.1:0-7511 GCA_965369155.1 uncultured Spongiibacteraceae bacterium | reverse complement strand
TTCACGGCTAGCACCACTAATATCGATAAGCGTTTGCGCCGCAACCCATGTGGCACCTCCGGCGATAAGGGCAGAAATCCAACCAAAGTGAATATACTTTAGCGCCGAGCGCCGTTGGGTTTGCACTAAAATACTAATTAAAGCGATGATGACCAATAGGGCCTCTAAGCCCTCACGGAGCAATATAATAAAACTGGCGGTAAACAGGGTGCTATTCGATAGTGATCCCTCGGTGATTAGGTAATGGGCATCGTCTAGTTGTTTTAATGTGTCAGCCATCACTGCATCAAGCTCACCATCTGCTTGGGGCTTTTTCAACAACTGACGTAAAGCCATCATATTATGCTCTATTTGTTGGCGTAGCTCTTTATCTTGGGCATCTAAGCTATTTTCAGCCAGCTCAAAGCCATCTAAATAAGCACTAACGGCAAGGTTACCCGCTGTTTGATAGTCACCTTGCTGGTGGGCTTGTTTAGCTTTTAATAAATATTCACGGGTAATGGTGAGTGGGCTTTGGCTTATAGCGCTAGAAAAGAGCGTCTCAGGATAAGCGCGTACCTGATAAATATCGGAGGCGTTAATTTTAGAATCATCTTTCAATATTTGATTGGGGTTATGGTTTACTATATCTATTAAGGCTATGGAATTATTGGTTTTTTCTTTATCCATGAACGACGTGAATGCCATGCTTCCCGTGTAAAAAGCTAAGCTCCATCGCTGCTGCTCGTTAAGATGAGCGAATGAGGGCATAGAGGTATCATCAATGCCGTTACTAATCGCATCAAACAAACCCAAGATAGAGCGATTCATTGCTCGAGTCTGATCGGTAAAGTTAGTAGGTGAAGGCTCTAAACCGGCGGCACCAACCCCATCACCGGCACCATTAACCCCGTGGCATACGGCACAATTTGCTTGATAGAGTTGGGCGCTTTGCGTAGTGCTGAGTAATTGATTGGGCAAAGTGGACTGCGGCATCATGGCGAGAAGTGTCCCGCGTAGCTCGGCACTATATTGTTGTATCACCGATAGGCTTTCTTTGCGCTCAACGGCCTGTTTTAAGGCTTGGGCTTGCTGCTGTAGGGCTTTATTCTCATTGTCTGCAGTTTTATCGAGTAATAATTGCGAGAATTCTTGCATCTCTTGATATTCACCCGCATTAATCACCGCACCATTTTCAATGGCTTCGCCGTAATCAACACCAATATATTCAGCCAATTGCGCCAGTTGCCGTAGTTGCTGTATATCGTCAGCGTGGCTGGTTTGAAAGATAAGGGCAGATAAAAACAATAAAACTAAGGTGGTAGCGCGGGCAAAAGGGCGCGGTAGGGAATAAGAGCGGGGCATAACTGCTTCCAAGTGGTAGGTGATAACGATAACTATTCTCATTTTATGTTTTGGTATTAATGGAGTCAATGAAAACTACTGCTAAGAATAGCTAGAACGGTATTGTCATGATAAGTTTGTTTTAACGAATTTTACCAGAGGATCAGTAATGAAAAAGCGAGTAGCAGTATGGGGTACAGGTAATGTCGGTCGGCCGGCCATTAGAGCTGTAGCGGCTCACTCAGGGCTTGAGTTAGCAGCAGTCATTGTCTCGAATCCTAAAAAGGTGGGTGTTGATGCGGGTGTGCTGGCAGGGGTGCAGCCATTGGGCATTATGGCAACCGACAATTGGCAGGAGGTATTAAAAGATAATATCGACTGTGTGGTTTATAGCGCCAATGCCGACACCCGAGGAGAAGAGGCGTTTATGGAGTTGTTTGCTATTTTGGCCGCTGGGGTCAACGTGGTATCAACGGCCTTTTACCCATTACTTTATCCTCAGGGATCAGCGGCTATCAAAGAGGCAATTGATCCGGTGCAATCTGTTTGCCAACAAACTGGCAGCTCTGTTTTTATTTCAGGGATTGATCCTGGTTGGGCAATGGATATTTTGCCGGTTTTATTAAGCGGTGTGGTCTCAGATATTGAAGAAATTCGTATGCAAGAGATTTTTAATTACAGCCTATATGATCAGCCACAAGTAGTAAGAGAGGTGGTGGGTTTTGGTGGATCAATGGAGAGTACCCCGCGAATGCTAGAGGAGCAGGCACTTAAACTGGTATGGAGCCCAATGGTCGAAATGGTAGCTAAGGCACTCGATTACCCACTAGATGCCATTGAGGTATTAGTAGAAAAGCGTCCATTAAAAAAATCAGTCACTATCGCTAGTATGGGAGATTTTGAAGAAGGAACTTTAGGAGCCTTTCGTTTTGAGGTGCGGGGTATGCGTAATGGCAAGGCACGGATTATTGTTGAGCATATTACTCGTATTGATGATAGCTGCGCCCCTGATTGGCCGTATCCTGCTGAAGGACAAGGTTGCCATCAAACCATTATAAAAGGTAATCCAGAATTAGTGGTGAGTAGTCATGGCCATGACCCAGTGGAGCCTGGGCCTGCCGGGGGAGGTAATAGTAGTGCGGCTAATCGAATTGTTAATGCAATACCCTTCGTGTGCCAAGCAAAGGCGGGTATTGTCACCCCTTTAGACTTACCCTTAATCCATGGTGGGCCACAGATGCAGGTTTAGGCTTATAGCAACAGCAATGTGATAA
This sequence comes from uncultured Spongiibacteraceae bacterium, assembly GCA_965369155.1. Lineage (GTDB taxonomy): Bacteria > Pseudomonadota > Gammaproteobacteria > Pseudomonadales > CBDUPS01 > CBDUPS01. The sequence continues at coordinate 4,914 of CBDUPS010000061.1, read as the reverse complement.
ACCCAGCAATAACACCAAGAGTCATAGAGCGCTTAAATAAGGCATCTTTATCGGAGAAATGGTTGCTAATAACCTCTAAAGGTTGACCGCCTTTGTAAATACCCACAGACACGCCTGACTCAAGGGATAATACAAAGGCCAAGTTACCTACTAAAGTTGCTAGTAGCCATTGTTCAGCGGTGCTTGATGAGGGCAAGAAAATAAGGCTTAACAAAATAATGAGGGAATTACCTAAAGGGCCGCCGGCACTTAACCATAGGTATTGTTTTGGTGTATTTGTGAGATAATCAAAATCAAAGAATAGGGGAGCTGGTTTTTCTTTTATTGTGGTTTTTGCGTGAGATAAACACGCCCCAAAAAAATGTCCCCATTCATGAAAAATATGGCTCATAACAATACCGGCAGCAACCGATGAAAGTGCGGCGAAAAACTGGGTAATCATAAGGTTAGATGTTATTTGCCAACTATTAAATGCAGACCAAACACCAAGAGCGACCAAAAAAGCGAGCAAATGTGTAGCGCCTTGCTGCTTTAAATAGGCTTGGCTGTTTGTAGTGGGTGAATTATTTTCGTCAGACATGGTTGTTATCGGTATGTTAAAAAAAGTGATAGCTGTACTAAAAAGTATACTAAGTAATTAAGAGCAAAAAAGCATAATTACTGTAATTTAAATAATTAATGGAGCGCATTATGGCCGAGACATTTAATGTAAAGCTAAAGCTGTTAGAAAACTACGTGTTTGAAATAGACTTCTCTGACTTTGGTAAAATTATTAGCGATGAGCCAGAGCCATTAGGGCAAAGTGAGGGGCCAAGTCCGGTACATCTTTTGGCAGCCTCAGTGGCTAACTGTTTATGCGCCAGTTTACTTTTTGCCATTAGAAAATATAAAGAAGATGCTGGTGATCTACACGCAGTTATATCGGGTGAACCTACGCGACAGGATGGCCGCCTTAGAATTGCTCGTATGCATGTAACTATTTATTTAGGCAATACAGAAACCAATTTACCTAGTTTACAAAAAGCATTAGATAAATTTGAAGATTTTTGTTTGGTAACGCAAAGTGTTCGGCAAGGTGTTGATGTGTCGGTCAGTATTTTTGATAGTAATAACAAACAAGTGATGTAAAAAATAAACATACAAGAAGTGACTTATCTATGTTGATGTTGGTCGTTATTTTTATAGTTATAACTGCATTGTTTGTTTTTTTATGTAAACGACAATTAAAAAATATTAAGTGTCATGGCTTTTATCGGTTTTTTTCTTTTGAGTTGCTGCTATTGCTTGCTCTTATAAATATCGATGTGAGGCAATTAAATTTATTTGGTTGGTCTGGTATTCTTTCTGGTGTGTGCTTATTGTCATCCTTAGCAGTGGTGGTTTACTCGTTGCAACAGTTAAAAAAAGTAGACATAAAAAAGCGTGACAATGCACCGGAAAACTTTACATTTGAAAATACACAAGATTTGGTAACACAAAGTATTTATCGCCATGTTCGTCATCCTATGTATTCATCATTGTTACTTTTAGGTTTGGGCTTGTTTTTTCAAAAGCCATCAGTTGTTGGGTTAATGATTTTGTTATTTGTTTTTTTGTTTGTTTGGCTTACCGCATGGGTTGAGGAAAAAGAAAATATTATTTTTTTTGGAGATCAATATAGAGAGTACAAAAAAAGTAATAAAATGCTAATCCCCTTCTTTTTATAATAAATATTAATTATTTCTTCTTATCTTTTAAGGTGTGTCATGTTAAAGACATTAATTGTGGTTGATACTGATGAGACTAGTGGTTTTGATAGCTCGTTAGAGTTATTGAGTTTTTCTGATTATTTAAAAGATTACCCTAAACTGAATGAGTCAAAGGTTCGTGTTATTAACTTATGTGATGTTTCTCGTTACTTAAGTCAGGGCTATTATTGTTCGTTGTTGGCAGAGGCGCGTCAGCATCATGTGCTACCTAATGTAAAAGTTATTAATACATTGAGGCAGCTCTCAGTTAGTAACGAAATAGATTTTGCTTTTGAGCCAACGGTTTCTTTTAACTTACAAGAAGAGCAGCAACATATTGTGTGCTTTGGCGAGGTTGAAGATGAACAATGGAAAAAACTCGCTGCTAAATTATTTGTTCAATATCCAGCCCCTGTGTTGCAGGTAACATTACTCCCTGTGGCGGAGAAAATAATACACGTTAAATTACAGTGTATAGGCTTTAATGAGTTGGATAAAAAAAGCAAACCTTTCTTTTTTCAATCGTTAGTAAAATATGCCAATGTTAATTGGCGTAAACAAGAAAAAAGTAAAGATTACCGTTGGGATATGGCGATACTAGTTAACCCTAATGAAGATGCTCCTCCAAGTGATAAAGGTGCGTTACAGCGCTTTATTAGGGCAGCTGAAAAGCTAGGCATTAGAGCGCAAACTGTAACGGCAGATCAGCTGTTTAATATTAACCAATATGATGCTCTTTTTATTAGAGAGACAACAGCTATTGATCACCCAACTTATAAGCTTGCCCGCAAAGCAGAGGCAAATGGGTTAGTGGTGCTTGATGACCCCGACTCTATTTTACGCTGCTGTAATAAAGTTTTTTTACACGATGCCTTTAATTATAAAAAAATACCCAGTTTAAAAACCCATGTAATTGATGGGGCGTCTGATGAGATATTAGACAAGCTAGAAAGTAATTTTACTTATCCAATAATTTTAAAAATGCCAGAAGGTTCTTTTTCCAGAGGCGTGTATAAAGTTAATGATAGAAAAGAGTTGAGTCAGCATTTAACTCTTTTACTAGAACAGTCGGCTTTGGTTTTAGCACAAGAGTATTGTTTTACTGAATATGATTGGCGAATAGGTGTGCTCAACGGGCAGGCGCTTTTTGCCTGTAGGTATTATATGGCTCGTAATCATTGGCAAATTTATAACCATAAATCTAAAAAGTTTTTTTCAGGCGGCTTTGATGCGTTGCCTACCTTTGAAGTGCCTAAAAAAGTATTAGGTGCAGCGCTTAAGGCGGCTTCTGTTGTGGGTAATGGTTTTTATGGTGTTGATATAAAATTTACCAACGACAAAGCTTATGTTATTGAAGTGAATGATAACCCAAGTATTGATCACGGAGTTGAAGATAAATACTTAGGTGAAGAGCTTTATATGCAAGTGATGTCTGAGTTTTTACGGCGTTTAGAAATGCGTGGTCGTTAATAATGTCTTTTACTATTAGGCTTGCTGCGAGCTCTGATAAAGCAGCGCTGCTTAGCTTAGAAGATAAGTGTTTTACTGGAGATAAAATTAGCCCGCGACAAATGCATTATTTATTAAATAAAGCAAAAGCCACCACATGGTTAGCTGAGGATAAAAACACAGTAGTAGGCTATGGTATGTGCTTAATGCCTGTGGCGAATAATGTTGCTCGATTATATTCTTTAGCGGTATTACCAGCGCAGCAGGGTAAGGGGATAGCAAGAGCATTATTAACATCGATGGAGTTTTATTTAATAAATAAAAATTATCAATATTGGAATTTAGAGGTGTCTGTGGCTAATCAACAAGCTATTGCCCTCTATACTCAATTAGGTTTTGTTACAAAAAAAACAATAGCGGCTTATTATGATGATGGTAGTGATGCATTAAAAATGCAAAAGCTTATAAAAACCTAAGTGTTATTTTATGGCGTTAAAAATATCACCATCGTATTTGTATAATGTTCATTTATACTTCCCATATTTTTAGGCGAGCATCTCCTAGTTGATGGGGGCTATATTACAGATAAAAACGTGGGTAAATTTATGAAGTTGATGGTTATTGTGAGTTGATAGCCGTGGCGGTGAGTAAATTCAACTCAATTGTAGTGAAGCTGAAAAGCATTCCGACAACATGCGCTTTTTAGCCTTTTATGACGATGAAAACAACACACTGAGTAGCAGTAGATAGTAGGGAGCTACACATAAAAAGGCCAGAAAAGCGAATACCTTAGAAAGGGTTAATGAAACGGGACTATTTCTTTGGTATGCAGCGACCTGAAATGCTAACGAAATTAACGCAGCCAAAGACTTAATGAATAGTGGAACGAACATCGTCTTGAAGTATATATTTGGCACACTTATGACAAAAAACAGTGTAACTGGGACTGAATACGACAGAGCTAAAGGGGATAAATTATACCCTCTTTTTCTTTTTACCCGAGATGCTGCAAAAAATACGAAGATTGCTATGGGGTGAAATACAAAAAAGAAAAAATACTTGAAGTCATTCGTGAAATTTCTATTCCCTAAACGCGGCCCATATCCATTAGATGCGCCATGCGCCCTTAAAAAGCTTACTAACCTGTCTCTCTTCTTAAACTCCGCCCAATCAAGTGCCCTTTTCCCGCTACTATGAATATAATTTACATCAGCGCCATTTAGCACCATAGACTCTACTAGTTCATCAGTTCCATGCATAACAGCAAGAATCAATGGTGTTAAACCATCATATCTTGCCAGGTTTATGTCAGCACCTTTGCTTATTAGATACTCAATTATCTTGTCTTTACTCTTATGTTTTTTAAACGACGATCCACAAGTTAGTGCTGGGTATTTCCCAGCATTAGGATTGGCGCCAGCTTCAACAAGCATTTTAACGATTTCTGATTGACGATAAAGCATTGCCCAACAAAGTGGCGTATACCCATTTTTATTGGTTAAGTTAAGTTGATACCCATTATCTATAATTCTTTTTATGACAGTAGCTTCTCCCTTTCGAATGGCATCGAATAAATTTTCCTGTGGGATTGAACTGTTTTCCGCATACCCAACCATATTAAAAAGGAGAGCAAGAATTCCTATGCAACTTTTCATAACAGAGTTTCCAAAAAATTATAACGCCCGCATTTGCGGCTGGTTTGGAGCGCAGCGGAAAACCAGTCCGACAACATGCGCTT
>CBDUPS010000060.1:0-7524 GCA_965369155.1 uncultured Spongiibacteraceae bacterium | reverse complement strand
CGATTAGCGTTATGGTTCTCTAATTCAGCATCCTCCCCTAAGGTATACACCTTGCCATCAAATTCTACGGTTAACGTTTTCGTGGCCGCTTCATCATAGATGCCACCTATGGCCGGGCGTTTGTTATAAATCTGTTTAGGTGGGTTAACCTGTGGAGCAAACATATCGCGGCTAATGGTGAGCTCGCCTACCGTTTGATCTACAACAGCAAAACCATTGCTGCCAACAGCGCTAACCACTACATTATGCTCACCTAAGTGATAAAACCCCTGGGGCTTAAGTACCCATATATTATTGTTATGGGCATGCTGAAATAAATTGCTATCAATACCTAAAGAATAAGTTTTGCCATCTACAGTGACGATTAATGACTCGGTATTAGCCGAATCAAACCAGCCACTTAACCACTGGTGCGTGTTACTCGTATTAATAGCACTAACCGTCGGTATCAACACATTAGCAGCATCAAGCACTGTAACCTCATTAACAGAAGTATCATATGTGCCATTACCTGCGGCATCTTCTGCATAAACACTTACATCGTAAGAGCTACCAGAATTCAAATAATGAGTCGTTTGGCTAAGGTCAAGAGACCACTGACCTAAGCCTGTCACCGTTAAAGCTGCGTCGCTACCTAAGTGATACGTTCGGCCATCAACCGAAACGGTTAAGTCAGTCACATCGCTATCAATCGTACCGGTAACTGTAGGTTGGCTATCACCCACTACATCAGTAATAGTCGGTACCGCAGGAGCAACAGTATCAATCGCTATACTGGTGTTTTGCGCGGTTGCCTCATTGCCCACCACATCTAATACCGATACATCAATAGTTAATGTCCCATCAACCAAACCACTAAGATCAACACCGTAAGCTACAGCACCCGAAGTAGAGCCATCAGCGGCAAAGCGCTGCGTATAAATACCCGCACCATCGCCATCTTGATTTTGACTCGCCCATGTCACCACATAGCCGCCATCATTTAAAGCCGTAATAGCAGGAGCCGCTTGGTGACCCGCTGTAGTGGTGTTAACTAATGTTTCACCGCCCACAGGGTTACTACTGGCATCATAGCGCTGGGCATAAATACCCACACCATCGCCATCTTGATGCCAACCCTCCCATATCACTACAAAGCCGCCACCACTTAAGCCTGTTACCGTAGAGTATTGTTGATTATTCGCCGTAGTGGTGTTAATCAAAACCTCACCACCCACAGAATTACTGCTGGCATCATAGCGCTGGGCGTAAACACCCAAACCATCACCATCTTGATGATTACTCGTCCATGTCACCACATAACCGCCATCACTTAACGCTGTGATCGCAGGGTTAGTTTGCCCACCATACGTAATGCTGTTGATTAAGATTTCACCACCAACAGAATTACCGTTGTCATCATAACGCTGAGCATAAATATCCTCAGCACCACCATCAAAACTCTGCCACGTCACCACATAACCACCATCACTTAACGCTGTGATGGCTGAGTTTTTTTGATCATTCACTGTGCTGAGATTAACTAACGTTTCACCGCCCACAGAATTGCCGCTGGCATCATAACGCTGGGCAAAAATACCAAAACCGCTACCATCTTGAAGTTCACTTTCCCATGACACCACAAAGCCGCCATCGCTAAGCCCTGTAGCGGCTGAATTTTGTTGATTATTCGCTATGTTGGTATTGATTAATGTTTCACCGCTCACAGAGTTACTGCTGGCATCATAACGCTGGGCATAAACACCCAAGCCATCACCATCTTGATTTTGGCTGGTCCACACTATTACATAACCACCATCGCTTAACGCTGCAATGGTAGGGTGTTGTTGATTGTTCACTGTGGTGGTATTAACTAAGGTTTCGCTATTAATAGGATTACTGCCCGCATCATAACGCTGGGCATAAATACCAAAGCCACTACCATCTTGAAGTGCACTTTCCCAAGTTACTACATAACCACCATCACTTAATGCCGTAACCGCCGAGTTTTGTTGTTTATTTTCGGTGGTGCTGTTAACTAAAGTTTCTGTGTACCGCCAGGGTTCTGCCAGTTGCCATAACCCGCCATTAACGGTTGTTGTCGCTGTGCTGGTGGTATCATTAGCATCGGTAATCATGACTGTTACCGTTTGGCCATCTTCCACACTTGTGACACTACCGGATAAATATAAGGGGTTATTTACCTCTGCAGAATTGATGTAAGCATCAATGGCATCCCCCGCTGGGGTATCAATGGTAATGCTAGCTATATGAATGATAAAAGTGTCTGAGGCGGCACTGGTATTACCTGCAGCGTCAGTTGCTGTTACGGTTAAATTCACGCTACTTTCAACGGCTAGAATACTCGGTAAGCCTGCGGTATCGGCTAAGTTAAGACTCCATTGCCCCAAAGCGCTCGCTTGAACGGTCGCAACCTCACCTAAACCCGCCACACTTAACACTACCGTACTGTTGGCTTCTGCTGTACCTAACAAAACGATTTCCGTAATCTCACTCCGAGTAAGGTAACCATTGCCTTCAATACCTGCACTATCACCCACCACATTCACAATAACTGGTGCTACAGGCGCCGTTACATCAATCATCACACTGGTATCTTGTGCTGTTGCACTATTGCCAGCACCATCAGTAACCATTACATCAATCGTTAACGGGCCATCAACTAAGCCAGATAGATCGATACCCCCCGTAGCTGACCCATTAACATCATAGCGCTGGGTATAAACCCCATAACCGTCACCATCTTGGTTATCACTCTGCCATGCCACCACCCAGCCACCATCATTTAAAGCCGTTATAGTAGAATTTTGTTGGTAACTTGTGGTGGTGATATTGACTAATGTTTCATCACCTATGGGGTTACTGTTCGCATCATAACGTTGAGCATAGACATCACTAGTACTGCCGTAACCACTGCTCCATGTCACCACAAAGCCACCATCGTTTAAAGCCGTTACAGCAGGATGAAAATCATATTTAACTCCAAAATAATAACTACTGATCAAGAAACTTTCACTACCTACTCGATTACTATCGGCATCGTAACGCTGACCATAAATATGCGAATCAGTACCAAATTCATCTCCTGTACCTTTCCAAGTTACCATATAGCCCCCGTCACTTAAGGCTGTTATGGCAGGAGAGTATTCGCCTGTGGCCACACTCCTATCAACCAGTAAAGTTTCACTACCCACGGGATTATTGTCCGAGTCATAACGCTGGCCTTTAATACCCAAACTCTCAGTAAAAAAGCCATCTCTAGACCAACTCTCCCATGCCACCATATAGCTCCCATCGCTTAAGGCTGTTATGGCTGGGCTTGTTTGATCATTACCTGTATAGGTGTTGATTAAGGTTTCGCTACCCACAGGATTACTACTGGCGTCATAGCGCTGGGCATAAATACCCCAACCACTACCATCTTGCCCTTTACTCGTCCACGTCACCACATAGCCACCATCACTTAACGCCGTAATGGCAGCACCTTGCTGGTAATTTGCTGTAGTGGTATTAACTAATGTTTCACCGCCAACAGCGTTACTACTGGCATCATAGCGCTGGGCATAAATATTCCAAAAGCTGCCATCTTGATCCGAGCTCTCCCACGCCACCACATAGCCACCATCACTTAATGCTGTTATGGCAGAGTGTTGTTGATTATTCACTGTGGTGGTGTTAATTAATATTTCACTACCCACAGGGTTACTACCGGCGTCATAACGCTGAGCATAAATACCACTACCATCACCATCCTGATTCTCACTCGTCCACGTCACTACATAGCCACCATCACTTAAGGCCGTTATGGCGGGGCTACCTTGATCGCCCGCTGTAGTAGTGTTCACTAAGGCTTCGCTATAGTTATTTGGATCTGCCAATTGCCACACACCACCATCAACCACTGTCGTTGCTGTTGTTGTAGTGCTATTAGTATCGGTAATAATTACCGTTACCGTTTGGCCGTCTTCAACACCCGTAGCAGTACCTGATAAAACTAAAGGCGTATTTTGTTCAGCGGCATTAATATAACCATCTGCAGCAATACCTATTGGAGTATCAAGCGTAATCGTTGCACTGGTATCAATAGTTAGCTCTACACCTACAGGGTTATAAACCACCGAGTCTAATGCGGTATCAACCGTTGTGATATTAATGCTGTATGCACCTTCAGCCAAAGTAACAGGCGATGCAATAGCACTTAAATCAACCGACCAATTACCGCCATTAAAGCTCCAACCTTGAGCGGCACTCAGTACACTACTCGACACCGTTGCTACAACAGCTAATGAGCTATCAATAATTTGTAAGGTAAAACTATCAACTGTATCGCCCAAGATATCGTAAGTACCTGATAAAAGTGGGTCGGTATCATTCGTAAGAATAAGTACGTTATTTAATGTAGCGGCTGAATGCGCCATAGAATCTTCCCTTTTACAAATGAGCCACTCCACTTAATTAAAAACAGAGTGTTTTTAATTTATTAACCGTTAATTTGCATAAGCAATAAACGACCAGACTGTATTACCGGTAGAGATTAGAGTCTTTATTAATCGGCTAAAACAGTATTACGATAAACGGGCATAAAAATTATGATCGTCTCGTAAATATAGTCTATTTATAGCGTAATAGCTAAAACAGAAAGGAGGGGCGATTACACTGAAAACATCCCTGTTGGTAAGAGTTAAACAATTATATTTAGCTTTGTAGCAGAGCTGGTAATAAAAAGGTGTGCTGCGAGCGGATGAATCATAAGCACTCAAAAGTGCTTATGCCCCTACGGGCTTCGGCTGATGCCTCGTTGCAAATGACTTTCGTCATTTGTCGAGCCTAAGGTTCGTCATCTCGGAGGGATATTTAAAAAGGCCACCCCTTGGGTGGCCTTTTTAAATATGGCCCGCCCGGCGCGATTCGAACGCGCGACCTTTGCCTTCGGAGGGCAACACTCTATCCAGCTGAGCTACGGGCGGTATTTTATCAAATAACCCGAAGGCTATTTTAGGTGGCGTATCATACCGAGGTAAGCGATTGCCGTCTATTGCAGAAAAAATTGGCTATCAGCATATATTAACAGCTGGGGCGATTTAGCTGTATAATAACCGCGTTTTAGTTTGCGGGGTTTTTAGGCTCTGCGTTTTTTGATGACAATAGAGGGTTTCTCCCGTGAATAAAAAAGTATTACGCCAAATTTTAATTATGGTTACAGGGTCATTACTTGCGATATCAGCTTTTGGTTTATCCGATAAAGCTCATGATGCAATGGCTGAACGCCTTACTCCTGCAGGTTCGGTTTGTGTAGAGGGTGATGCCTGTGCAGCCGCAGTTGCCGCAACCACGGGTGGCCCAGCTAAATCAGGTAAAGAGATATACGACACCAGCTGTATGGCTTGTCATTCAACCGGTGCTGCCGGTGCACCTAAATTAGGTGATGTTGCTGCGTGGGAGCCACGTATTGCTCAAGGTATTGAGACGGTTTACCAACACGCTATTGGTGGTTTAAATGGTATGCCACCCAAGGGTACTTGCATGAGCTGTTCTGATGATGAAATTAAAGCGACCGTTGATTACATTGTTGAACATAGTAAATAACAAGCTTTACATAGTTACATGATAATAAGGCCACCTTCCGGTGGCTTTTTTATTGGGCTGCCGGTTTATCAAGGGTTAGGCTATCGCCCTTAACAAACATAGCTGGCAACCTTGGGCTATTAAACAATGTTTGTATCTGTTGCTGATTAACTTTCTCTTGGTAGTAATCCACCGGCCATAAGTGCCCATTGTTTGAGTAATCTTTAGGTTTTAATGCCGTTATATCAAAGGTAAATGTATTGGCTAATGGTACGTTGCTCCCTGGAACTCCATCTCCCACATTAATGTATGTTTCAGCAAAATCTGCACAGCGGCCAAAGTGATTCTCACCATAATCCCAATCAATACCTCTAAAAACGCTTACTGGATCAAGGTAGGTATTATGAATTTGTATCGCAGGGCTTTGCTTTTTAGCTCTCTGACAAAACCCATAGGCCATAAATGACCCCGCACTATGGGCAATAAAATGTACTTGTTTAATATTGGGATATTGCTGCGTAATGTTATCGGCTAAATTTTGCCCTATAACCGAGGCGTTACGCGAGCAACGCAGCATATCTTTGGCATAGGGCTGCCAATCTATTGCTATCGCCTGATAACCCGTTTTTGTGCTGTGATTAATAGCCTCTGCCATGGCATTAGCCCAACTTTGAGCGTTGTCGTTCATGCCATGAGTAACAATGGTAAGCGTATGGGTGCTGGGCTTTATGCTTTGGTAATGGATATTCTCTACGCTGGCAGGCCAATTGGCATACAGCAGCATAGCAAGTGAGCCCAATACAAAGGGAATCCCCGGCAATACCACCAGCCAAATAAATAAGCGCAACGCCCATTTTTTTATTGTGTGTAGCGGTACTGCCATGTATTACAAATAACGCTTAAAAATCAATGAGGTATTAACACCACCGAAGGCAAAGTTATTACTCATCACAAATTCGGTATCAATGTCTTTGCCGTTACCTGTGATGTAGTCTAAGTCGCCACAGCGCTCATCAACATTATTAAGATTAATAGTAGGGGCAAACCATTTGTCGTTCATCATTGATATGGCCATCCACGCCTCTAAAGAGCCACAGGCACCTAAGGTATGACCCATGTAACTTTTTTGTGAGCTAATAGGCTTGTAGCCTAATACCCGTTGGGTGGCTTGAGTTTCGGCTATATCCCCTTGATCGGTGGCAGTGCCATGGGCATCCACATAACCAATAGGACTGGCATCCATATTGGCATCTTTTAAGGCCAATTCCATGGCGTAACCCATGGTTTCAGATTTTGGCCGTGTTACATGGCTGCCATCAGAGGTACAACCAAAGCCTATAACCTCAGCGTAAATTTTAGCGCCTCGGGCTTTGGCATGCTCTAACTCTTCTAGTATAAAAGTTCCCGCACCTTCACCAATAACCAATCCGTCACGGTCACGGTCAAAGGGAGCTGGTGTGGTGGTTGGCGCATCATTTTTTACGCTGGTGGCATAAAGAGTGTCAAATACGGCAGCCTCGGTAGACGATAACTGCTCGGCACCACCGGCGACCATTAGTTCTTGCTGGCCGTATTTAATGGCCTCGTAAGCAAAACCAATACCTTGGCTACCTGATGTACAAGCAGTGCTGGTACACATAATGCGCCCAGTTAAACCAAAAACGATACCAATATTAACCGGCATGGTATGGGACATCATCCGTACATAAGTGGTGGAGTTAATGCTATCGGTGGTATGTTTTAACAGCATGGTGCCAAATTCTTTGGTGGCTTCAACACCCCCAGCAGATGAGCCATAAGCCACACCCATACGGCCATCTTTTATCCGCTCATCATCTAAAAGCCCAGCATCTTCTAAAGCCACACCGGCACTTGCCACACTTAACATGGCCACACGATCCATGCTGCGCAACTGCTTGCGTGTATCCGAGCGTCCAAAACCGTCGGTGCCCAGAACGG
>CBDUPS010000059.1:0-7808 GCA_965369155.1 uncultured Spongiibacteraceae bacterium | reverse complement strand
CTTGCAGAAATATTACGAGCCTCCGCTAAAGCCCACGATAAAGACAGCACAATTACCGGTTTTTTGGCTGCTGTTCCTATCGAAATGAGTCGACATCAAGAATTACGTGATGCACTGTCATCTCAAAATGACGTAATGACCGCGTTGGAGTCTATATTTCAAGAAGCCATTGATAACAACGAGATAAAACCAACCACCTCCGCCCAGCATTTAGCGATTGCCCTTTTTGGTGGTGGGGTCGCTTTATTTCAATATGGCATGCCGGGGAGTAAATTAAGTGAATCTATGGAAGTTTTTATCGCCTTACTCAACGCGAATCTTTTCACTGCCTCATAAAATATCATTGATAAATCGTCATAAAAACTTATCTTTTTAACGCTATACTATCGGCTTTACGTACCCATCAACTGGAGAATAAGAATGAAACAGTTAGAAAATAAAGTCGCCATTATTACAGGAGCTGCCAGCGGTATTGGACGTGGTGTAGCCGAACTGTTTGTTAATGAAGGCGCTAAAGTGGTTATTGCCGATATCAACGAACAAGCAGGACAAGCTGCAGCTGAAGCGATGGGTTCTAATGTCCTATTCAAAAAAACCGATGTTACCTCAGACTCCGATGTTAAAGCCTTAGTCGACTTTGCCGTAAGCAGCTTTGGCAGACTTGATATTATGCACAATAATGCCGGTGCCTTTGGTGCCCGTGGCTCTTTATTTGATATTGATGTTGATGGATTTGATAAAACAATGGCTCTTTTGGTACGTAGCGTCTTTTTAGGTATGAAGCATGCAAGCGCCATTATGAAACAACAAGGCGATGGTGGTGCTATTCTGAATACAGCGAGTATTTCTGCCACCACCCCAGGCTTTGGTCCGCATATTTATCAAGCCGGTAAAGCCGCCGTGTTACAACTATCAAAAACCATTGCCCTAGAACTTGCCCAGTATCAGATACGTGTTAACTGCGTTTCCCCAGGAGGGGTTTACACGCCTTTAATTGGTAATGCTTTAGGTGTAGATGCAGCACAAACAGCACAATTAGGAGAAGCAATGGGCGGTGTCATTCCCATGGGTCGCTCAGGACAACCTTCTGATATAGCCCAAGCCGCTCTTTTTCTTTGTAGTGACCAATCGGTCTTTATTACCTCACAAAACATTATTGTGGATGGTGGTGAAGCTACGGGCAAAAAATACCAAGACCAAGGCATTCACTAGGATACAAGCAATCTTTTGACTTAAGCTATCTCTAATATCATATCGGTTAAGCTAATGTTTAGCCGATATGGTTTTATATTGGCAAAAGCAAGCACATTATCACTACCGTAGAGATAGAGGTTCTCTGCTGCTTGTTTTGATTGGACTGTTAGCCCACAGTTAGTAAAAGAGGATTTTCGTGACACCCCTCCAGTAAAGCCTTTTTTTAAAGCAGGAGATGCGATTTTCTTTGATCATTTTAATTTACACAGAACCGATTATTCAGAAAATTTAACCGATGTTCGCCATGCTATCGAGTGTTGGTTTTTTGCAGGGTCACTTTACGCAAAAAAACAGATTCCCATTATTTTCTAGCTAGTATTGCCTTAGATATTAACGCCACAAAAAACTTGCCTGTTACTGCCGATTTAATGAATCTCGTAATTCTTTTGCATAGCTCTGTAGCTTTTTCTGATTCGCATCCCCTAAGCGCCATAACCACTTCTGTAAGTCGCTGGCCTTTTCTAAGCTAGGGTCTTGGTATTGAAAGAATACTTTGGGTCTAACCAAAACAACTTTTTCAGGTAAAGGTTGGGCTGAGATTATTTGTTCTAGTGCCGCATCCAGGCGTGCCTTAAATGACTCTTTTCTACCAAGCTCGTTATAGGCCAATTCTAAAACACCACCCCACTGTTTAATATACTGAGCCAATCGCTCTGCAGAAACTGCGGTCATCACATTAACAAAAACGTCAGAACGTCGTGAATTATTGGTGTCTGAGTAATAGCGCTTTTTGCTGGTATCAATAAGATTTTCATCATCTGGATGAACCACCGCAGAATACCCTGCCACTTGTAAACTAATGGGCCTGCGAGTATTAGGTACTTTCCCCTCGGCTAATAAATTAACCGCTAAAACAGTTTTACGAATTAACTCATCTTTAGATAACCATGGTTCTATGGTTAATGATAAATCTTTAACCGCTTTAACAACCGTACGGTCACTACCATTAACAGATAATGGTGCTTCTACTAACGGGGTTAACGGTACAGATACCTCATCAACAACCTCTTCCTCAATAGTCTCCGTGCGCTCGATGGCGGTAATCTCAGATAAAGGAACGGAGGGTTCAGTTGTCGTAGGTAAGTCTTTCGCTTTAATGAAAAAGAAGGCCGCAATCACCACCATCAACAGTAGTGATACGATAATAGGGGCAGCCATCTTGTTCATTATTTGTCTCCTAAAAATAATTTTCCCAATAAGTATCCATGAGTGTAATGCCTATCTGTTAAATAGTGAAACGAGGAATGATAATTTTACAGAAATAGGCCATACACTTAACTACAAGCTAACTTAAAATACTTCAAATAAGCCAGCAGCACCCATACCACCACCAATACACATGGTAACCACCACGTATTTAACACCTCTACGCTTACCCTCTAATAATGCATGCCCAACCATACGAGCACCACTCATACCAAAAGGGTGACCAATAGAGATAGCACCACCATTAACATTGAGTTTGCTGTTATCAATCCCTAATTGATCACGGCTATAAATAACCTGACAGGCAAAGGCTTCGTTTAATTCCCACAAACCAATATCGTTAACCGTTAAACCATGACGCGCTAATAACTTAGGCACAGCAAATACAGGGCCAATTCCCATTTCATCGGCTTTACAACCGGCAACAGCAACACCACGGTACGCACCTAAAGGCTGCAAACCTTGTTGTTCGGCTAATTTAGAATCCATTAATACACAGGCTGAAGCACCGTCAGATAATTGTGAGGCATTACCCGCGGTAATAAAACGCCCTTCTTTTACCCAGTTGCCATCATTCCAAACGGGGTTTAATCCAGCAAGGCTTTCTAAAGTGGTTGATGGGCGATTACATTCATCTTGAGAGATGGTCACCTCTTCGTAAGTCACTTCTTTAGTTTCTTTGTTAAATACTGATTTAGTCGTTGTCATCGGTACGATTTCATCAGCAAATAAACCGGCCTCTTGTGCTGCCGCTGTTCGCTGCTGACTTAATAACGAATACTCATCTTGTGCTTCACGGGAAATATTATAACGATCCGCTACTATTTCAGCAGTTTCGATCATCGGAATATAAGCTGTAGGATCTTCTGCTAATACCGCCTTAGATTGGCTACGGTAAGTATTTTTGTGCTTGTTTTGTGTTAATGAGATTGACTCAACGCCACCTGCTACAGCCACATCATATTCGTTACACATAATGCTTTTAGCCGCCGTAGCAATACTCATTAAACCTGATGAACACTGACGCTCTATCGCCATACCCGCAGTTGACTCAGGTAAGCCACCGGCAATAGCACACAAACGACCTAAGTTGTAAGACTGGGTGCCTTGTTGAGCTGCTGCACCAAAAATACAATCATCAATTAAAGCCGGATCAATACCTGCTTTTTTAACCGCTGCACGAACTGCATGGCCACCCATAGCCGGTGCTTCGGTATCGTTGAATGCTCCACGGAATGATTTTCCTAATGCCGTACGGGCAGTTGATACAATAACGGCTTCTCTCATGACAATATCCTCTTAAATAAAGTTTTATGTAGTTCGCTGTGCTTATTTACTGTTAATTGAAATTACGCTCGTTGTGACGAAGTA
Source organism: uncultured Spongiibacteraceae bacterium (assembly GCA_965369155.1). GTDB lineage: Bacteria > Pseudomonadota > Gammaproteobacteria > Pseudomonadales > CBDUPS01 > CBDUPS01. Next base: position 3,977 of record CBDUPS010000059.1, on the reverse strand, counting down.
GAAATTGACTCGCCTGTTAAGTAGCCAGAGTAATCAGAGGCTAAAAACATCATTACATTCGCCACTTCCCACACTTCTGCCGCCCGACCATAGGCTTCTTTAGCCTCAAGCTCTGCAAGTAATTCTTCAGGAGCTGATTTACGCAACATAGGATGTAATGCAATGGAAGGCGACACTGCATTAATGCGCACATTAAACTCTGCTGCCTCAACCGCTGCACAACGGGTTAACGCCATAACACCGGCTTTAGCTGCAGCATAATGGCTTTGTTCTTTTTGTGCGCGCCAACCTAAAACCGATGCGTTGTTTACAATCACACCCCCTTGACCACGTTCTTTCATCACTCGCATCATGTGGCGTGTCATACGCATGGTGCCGTATAAAGTTACTTGAATCACTTTATCCCACTCAGCGTCGTCCATCTCTATTAAGTGTTTTGATGTCCCTAAGCCTGCGTTATTAATTAAAATATCCACACCGCCTAATTTTTCTTCGGCAAAGGCAATTAATGCCTGTACATCATCTTCAACCGCTACATTGCAGGTTTTGCCGTAAACATTATCTAGGCCGGTTTCTTCTTTTAGCTTGTTAACTGATGCTTCGAGTCTGCCTTCATGAATATCACTTATCACAATGCCACGACAGCCTTCTTCTACTGCACGAGTTGCCGCTGAAAAACCAATACCTGCCCCTGCCGCTGCCGTTATTAATACCGATTTTCCTTCAAGTAAATTATGGCCTTTAACATATTGTGGGTTTTTTAAATCAATCATTTTTTATCTCTCGTAAATTAAACTTTAATAACCACTTTGGGCTCTTTTGGCATACCCAAGCCGCGCTCTGCAATAATGTTTCGTTGTATTTCGTTGGTACCACCATAAATGGTGTCGGAACGAACAAATAAATACATCGATTGCAATCGACTTAACTCATAAGGCGCGCCCTCTAGTAACTCGGCTTGCTGTCCCATCACATCCATAGCCAACTCACCTAAATCACGGTGCCATGTTGACCAAAATAATTTATACATCAATGCTTCTTTTTGCAGACTACCATCATTGCTACCAGACAAAGTACGCATGGAGTTATAACGCATAATCTTTAAGCCAATATGGGCATCAGCAATGCGTTGGCGGATAATAGGATCTTGGGCTGCACCATTAGCCTTTGCTAAATCAATAACATCATTCAACTCATTTTGAAATAACATTTGCTGACCTAACGTAGAGACTCCGCGCTCAAAACCCAGCAGTCCCATAGCAACTTTCCAACCGTCACCGGGTGCACCTACAATATCACTGGCATCACATTCAGCATCATCAAAAAACACTTCGTTGAATTCTGACGTTCCGGTAATTTGCTCAATCGGGCGAACAACAACACTAGGCTGATCCATTTTCACTAAGAAAAAGCCTAAGCCTTTATGGGCAACAGAGTCAGGATCGGTTCGGGCGATAACAAAGCAATAATCTGACTCATGAGCTAATGAGGTCCAAACTTTTTGCCCATTAATAATCCACTTACCTTTAGCCTCATCAAAACGGGCTTTGGTTTTTACATTGGCTAAATCAGAACCTGCGCTCGGCTCAGAATAGCCCTGACACCAAAGCTCTGTACCTGCCACAATACCGGGTAGGTATTTTTGTTTTTGCTCTTCAGTACCAAAGGCAATAAGGGTCGGGCCTGCTAACCCTTCACCAATATGGCCAACACGCCCTGGGGCGCCAGCCTTAGCATACTCTTCAAAGAAAATAACCTGCTGCTCAATCGAAGCACCACGACCGCCATATTCTTTTGGCCAACCTACGCAAGTCCAACCCCCTTCAGCGAGTTTTTTCTCCCATACCTTACGCTCCTCTGGAAACGAGTGCTCGTCCCCAGGGCCTCCCCGGTATTTTAATTGCTCAAACTCACCGACTAAGTTGTTTTTTAACCATGTGGCCACTTCTTCACGAAACTTTTCGTCTTCAGGGCTAAAACTTAATTTCATTTTTTTCTCCCTGCTTAACTATCTAATAATATAGAGGCTATATTTTCACGATGACTATTACTGGCACCCAACATATGCTCACTGGCTTTAGCTCGCTTAAAGTACAAATGCACATCGTATTCCCAAGTAAAGCCAACACCACCATGAAGCTGCATCGCATCACCGGCATTTTTAAAATAAGCCTCTGATGTATAAGATTTAGCAATACTGGCTGCTTCGCTTAGCTCGCAGGCTAACTCGCCATTCTCTAATGCCTCTTGGGCAATACATGCGGCATAGTAAATAGCCGAACGACTCGCCTCAGCCCGAAGCATCATATCGGCGGCTTGATGTTTTACCGCCTGAAAGCTGGCAACAGGGCGATTAAACTGAACACGCTCTTTAGTGTACTCAAGCGTTAGTTCTAAAATTTGCGCTGCACCACCTGCTTGCTCTGCTGCCAATGCAACAGTCGCCAACTGTAAAACTTTATTAAAATCAGCCTCTGCACTCCCTAGATTATTTAATGGAGAAGCGGCCACCTTCGTCAGTGTTACTTTGGCTTGCTTGCGGGTTTGATCCATAGTGGGTGTCCATTGACGGGCAATACCTTCAGCATCGCTATCAACCACAAATAAACCTAAACCACCCTCTGCGTTTTTAGCAGCAACCACCAAGAACTCCGCAGTATGGCCATCGACCACAAAGTGATATTCACCATTTAAAACAGCACGATCACCAGAAATTTCATAAGTCGCTGTTACTGCATCAATTCCTTGGGTAAGACCACCACCATGATAAGCTAGCGTACCTGTTTTTCCCTCAAGCACGCCACCTAAGTAAGTTGCCTGCTGCTCTTCATTACCTGCTACTAATAACGCCGTAGACGCCATACAAACGGTAGAAAAATAAGGCGCACATAATAAATAACGCCCCATTTGCTCCATAACTGCCACAAGCTCGACAAAACCCAAACCCATACCGCCCAAGTTTTCTGGAATGGTTATTGCCTGTAAATATAATTCACTACAAATGCGGTTCCACAGATCAGAGCAATAGCCTTGTTCAGTATCCATCGCTTTTCGGATAGCTTCTGAGTTGGATACATCGGCAAGAAAAGCCTCTGCAGTATCACAAATCATTTGTTGTTCTTCGGTAAAGGAAAATTCCACCGTTGAGACCCTCGTTAAAAAATAATGTGATAAAAAGAATAAAAATAAGGGGGAATAATCCCCCTGCTAACTCGTTAAACGAATTTATGAACCGTATACTTTTTGAGCAGGTACTTCTTCAGCAATTAGCTTTTTAATGCCTTCTCCAACTTCTGCCGGCTGCCAACGAGCACCTTTATCCAAACCTTTGGTTGAACGCCAGCCATCAGCAATGGAAATTTTACCACCTTCCGATTCAAATACACGGCCTGTTACATCAGAGGACTCACTAGAACCTAACCACACAAGTAGCGATGACACATTCTCAGGAGCCCAATAATCAAAGCTATCATCTTCTGGCTTTTTCATCATTTGTGCCATGGATTCAACCGCGTTGGTCATTCCGGTACGGGCAGCAGGTGCCACGGCATTGGCGGTAATACCATAACGGCCTAATTCTGCCGCTTGATTTAATGTTAATGCAGCAATACCTGCTTTTGCAGCGGCATAGTTTGATTGCCCAATAGAACCCTGTAAACCAGCGCCTGATGTAGTGTTAATAATACGCGCATTTACCTCTTTACCTGCTTTTGAAAGGTCGCGCCAATAATGCACTGCATGGGAACTAATACAAAAATGCCCTTTCAGGTGCACAGCCATAATGGTATCCCACTCGGCTTCGGTCATAGACGCAAACATACGGTCACGGTTAACCCCAGCGTTATTAACCACCACATGAAGATCACCAAAAGTATCAATAGCCTGTTTCACCGCATTAGCGCTGTCTTCATAATTGGTAATATCAGAGGTATTAACAATAGCTTTACCCCCTGCGGCAGTAATTTCATCAACCACTG
>CBDUPS010000058.1:0-7836 GCA_965369155.1 uncultured Spongiibacteraceae bacterium | reverse complement strand
AATTAATGCCGCTCACACACCTGAGGCTATTGGAAAAACTCTTTTATTAGGTGGAGGCCACACCTGTCAAATTGACCAGCTCACTTTTATTAATGCCACCATGGGTGCGGCAGGAATATATTTTAATGCTGAAGACTTAGGTGATGATATTTTTTATACCGACTGGATGAACACTGAGCTAAGCCAAAAACTCCTTAATTACCAAAGAATACCCTTTACCGACTACCAAGAACAAATGCGCCATAAACTACGTTGGGTTCGCTTTTTTATAGCACCTATATCGCCTCTAGCGAAGTGGTCGTTAAAAAAATATTTGGGGCTTTAATGCATAAGCTGCTACCACTTTTGGGCAGCAGCTTAACCAACCCATTAACTTAATGCTGCCAAAATTGCTTCAGCAGAACTATTCTCTAAGCCTTTCTCATCAACAGCAACATGACTTACCACACCATCATCAACAATAATGGCAAAACGTTTGCTTCTTAAGCCCATACCAAAGCCGGTGCCATCTAACTCTAACCCCAAGGCTTTTGCATAATCACCATTACCATCGGCAAGCATTAAGATATTTTCAGCATTACTGGCTTCGCCCCATGCTTTCATAACAAAGGCATCGTTTACCGCCATACAGGCTACCGTATCAACACCTTCTGCTTTTATTTTATCAAAATGAACCACAAACCCTGGTAAATGTGCCTCTGAGCAGGTGGGAGTAAATGCTCCTGGTACGGCAAATAACACAACTTTTTTTCCATTGAATAACGCATCAGTTGATATATCTTCCATTCCGTCAGCTGTTTTAATTTTAAAATGACCTTCAGGCATTTTTGCCCCATTACTTATCACTGTACTCATTAGATTTCTCCTTGGTTTTTATCTGTTAACACTTGTATTAAAGCATCTTTTAATGCCTTTTGTTCAATAGGCTTCACAACATAATCATTCATTCCCGCTATAAGACAGCGCTCTCTATCACCCTCCATCGCGTGGGCCGTTAACGCCACAATAGGGATACTACTATAACGCTCACCCGCCTCACCATTACGAATTCGTTCGGTAGCCTCATAACCATCCATCTTAGGCATCTGACAATCCATAAATACAGCCAAATAAAGTTCATCACTTTCTTTTAATGCTGATAACGCCAATAAACCACTATCAACAACGTCACACTGTAAGCCTAAATTCTCAAGCATTTTTTTCGCCACCAATTGGTTTACCTCGTTATCTTCTACCAGTAGCACCTTGCTGTTATCAGGCCATTGATAAAGAGGTAAGGTTTTTGTCTGTGTATTCGTTAACACAGACTCATCACTACTATGCTGTCTCTGTAGCAACAAACGGAAAAAGAATGTCGAGCCTTTCCCAGGCGTACTCGCCACATCTAAACTCCCCCCCATTAAAGAGCACAACTGCTTACTAATATGCAAACCTAAACCTGTGCCTTCATAGTGACGCGAACTGGAGGGATCAATCTGAGTGAACGACTTGAATAAAATGTCCTGCTTATCTAATTCAATACCGATACCCGTATCTTCAACAGAACAAACAAGCTCATAATAATGGTGATTTTTCTCTTGTAGGTTAACCGTAACAGTAATGGAACCCTCTTCGGTAAATTTAATCGCATTACCCAGTAAGTTTTTTAACACCTGCTCAATACGCCCTGCATCACCAATAACGTCTGAATCAACATCGGAAAAATTAAGATGTAGTGTTAAGCCTTTATCCTCTGCTTTGTACTTCATTAAGGCAATAACACCCTCAACACTTTCACGCAGTGAAAAAGGCGCCATCTTTATCGACATTTTTCCAGCTTCTATTTTAGAAATATCAAGAATATCATCAATAATTCGTAAAAGAGATTGTGCGCTTTTTGCTGCCACTTCAACTTGTGATTGCTGCTCATCTGATAATTTAGATTCTTGCAGAAACTGTAACATTCCCAAAACACCATTCATGGGGGTCCGAATTTCATGGCTCATATTGGCTAAAAATTCACTTTTTGCAATGTTAGATAACTCTGCCATCTCCATCGCCTCTCTTAAAGATAACTGAATTTCTTTTTGTTTAGTAATATCACGGGCGGTTGAGAATAAAAACTCTACGGCACCATCTTCATTTCGAATAGGTGAGACAGAAAAACTCAGATATCTAATTTCACCGGTATAATTTTTATAGGTAAGCTCTTGTACACTGCCTTTACCTTCTATTGCTTTAAGCACTGCATTTTTTACTTTATTTTTTATCTCAGTGGAATGTTGCCACCAAGGCCCATCCCATATTGGCTGATGAAGAATAGTTTCTTTTTTAATAGAAGCGGATGTCTGTACCGCATTATTCACTTCTTCTAAATTACCATTAATATCGACTAACGCCATAAACTCAAATGCTTGATCAAACACCACATTAAAACGATTTTCGCTAAGCTTCAGCGCCTTAGTGTTTTCATTGAGCTGTAATATTGTGCTAGAAAGCTGTTTGAGTAGCGTAAAAATAATTAACAAAACAGATATTGCCGCAAAATTTATAACTTTTTTATACAGTGGCATTAACGCTAACCGTTGATCTTGAAAAGCTACTAACACCCAAGGGGAGTCGTCTGTCGTATAACTACTTAAGCGATAATCGTTACCAAGCTCATCTTCAACTAATTTGTAATCTAGCCCTTTATCTAATGCTTCGCTCCACCATGAAAAGTTTAACAATGAAATTTGCTGCCTTTTTTCATGTTTACCAAACAAAAAATTAGGCATCGTTATTTTACTTAAAACCACCCCAGTTTTTTTATCTGCTAGAAAAAAACCACCTGTACCATTAAGATTTTTTTTCTCAACATCTGCAAAAAAAGAATCAAGTAAAATATCAACACCGACCATTCCTTGAAACACACCATCTTCATAAATGCCTAGCCCCGCACTAAACATCCATTCTTTTAAATAGTTTTTATCAAAGTAAATATTGGAGAACTCTACCTGTTGGCTATGCTTTGCCACCTGATACCAAACCTCACCCTGATGCCTTCGATAGCTAGGATCAAAATACTCCTGGGTGATACGGTTTTTAGGATCACTATAAGAATTGGTGTTTTTGTAGCGGATATCTTTGTAACTGGCTAAGGTCCAACCTTTTTTATTAACCAAAGCCTGTGCAAGGGGCTCCTCTAACGCAAAGTAGGTGGCAAACTGATTAGAGTGGTTTTGCATCTGCTCACTAAGAAACTTAATAAGCTGTTGTTGACCTTCTTTAGTGGATAATTTGCTTTTTTGCGCATTAAAAAGAGCGCGAACAGAATAAAGCATAGAGGCTGCATCATTCTTCTCATCTTTCATTTGATCGGTTAAATCTTTAAGGTCTAGATTAATACGCTCAGCAGCATAGGCATGCTGCACCTTAAATAAATCTAGCGCATAAAATGAAAAAAAGAAAACGCCGTACAATATGAGTATTAAAAGCGTTAAAACGAAAATTGTCCTTGTTTTCATGGTGTGCCTGCAAAGCCCTTGCATTGATTGTTAAGTATAGATTCTTATTATCTACACGCAAGGAAATACTCTACACACATAAGATTATCTTGTTTTATTTATTGCACCAAAACAGAGCAAGCCAATCGCCAAAAAAGCGGTGAAGATCGGTAACCCACCAAGTAAAGCCGCTATTTGATTTCCTATTGGAGGGGCAAAATCAAGCCCTGCTGAACCGGATAACCCGCGAGCCCAACCATATAGCGCGTTACTGTAACCGGTAAACACCATGCTACAAAAAAGTAACTTACTACACCGATCACTTAATTGCAGATACTGTCCCGATGCCGCTATAGCAATCATCAACAACCCATTAATTAATCCCTCCATATGGCTAATGCGCCAATGGCTGGGGTCAACCGATAAATAGCCAAGTAATGCCATAGCAAAAGGAATACCCGACAACATCCCCAATAAAACAACAATGCCTCCGTGAAAAACTAACTTTCTACTCATTAATGGACTCAACGTCACAACTCCTTTAAGTTTTATTTTTTTTAGTGTAAAGCCAAGCAGCGCTCAAACCAAAAAGCATCATATTAGAACACCGTTATTTATTCTTGCTTTCGACTATTGTAATAACATAACCGGTATTTAGTATTTTTATCTTGCTCTAAATGCTATTGTTTTTTAGGCTTACCCATTAACTTGCATATTTGGCTCCACCTTATGAAACCGCAGTCTTTGCCCAAAACAACACCATCGCTTATTAGTCGTGCCTTAAACCTGCATACTAGTAAAAAGCGCATCCGTCTGCATATAAAAAACAACAGCCTAAATGATCTACAAATACAGCTTACCAATCTATGGGAACAGACCACCAGCAACCAATCGGTGCACCCCGACGACTTATCTGCTTTATGGTATTACTTTTCTAAAAAGCCTATAGAATTAGAGCGCTTTACTGAATTCCTTAAACAACACGAAAACCCAAGCATCGCTTTGCAACTTGTTATTATGGAGTTACTACTTATTGCAAAGCAACACCAACAGTGTATTGATATTGGCAACCAGTTAACACGGCGCCATTCTAGAGACTTACGCTTGCAAGATATTCGCGCTCGGGCACAATTGTTACTTGAGTATCCTAACTATGTTAATCAAGACATTAAAAACGGCTTTAGTCCCTACCGTAATATGTTTTGTAAAGATCCCTTTCACAAACTCACTACTGGTGAAACAGGTAATTCTACGGTTTGTTGTACCAATTGGCTCAATGAGTCTATTGGCTCCTTTTATGACAACTCTTTTAATGAGGTCTGGAACTCCGAAAGTGCCAATAATATTCGGCATTCCATGATTGACGGCTCATTTCAATATTGTAACAAGATGGCCTGCCCATTTATTCGTAATAAAAGCCGTGATATAGCCGCCAACGGACAAAATAGTATTGCTAAAAAAGTAACACTTAAGCGCACTCTTGCTGAGGGTATTCACCCAAGAAGAATTGTTTTATCAGAAGATCCGTCTTGTAATCTTACCTGCCCCTCGTGCCGTGATGGTATGCGCAAAGGCGATGAAGAAAAACTACTGCGTTATGAAGAAGACATACTGCCCTATTTATTAGACAACCCTATTGATGATATCCGTATCTGTGGCCATGGCGACCCATTTGCCAGTCAACACTATATGCGTTTTATGGCAAAGCTAGACCATACAAAGCACAGCATCAAACGTATTACTCTGCTAACCAATGGTGTCTTACTGTCTGAAAGAGTCTGGAATAAATTAAGTAATCTACACCCGTTTAATCTTTACCTTAGCGTATCAATAGATGCCGCTAGTGCGAATACTTACCATAATGTTCGCCGTGGGGGCGACTGGAATCGTCTGCTCGATAATCTTGAGTTTATGTCAACATTACGCCAACAAGGCAAGATTAGAAAATTCAACTTTAATTTTGTTGTGCAAAATGATAACTACCAAGAAATGCCCGCCTTTATTAAATTAGCCAAAAAGTTAAAGGTAGATAATGTGTACTTTGCACCTTACTACCAAACGGGCGATCATATTTCGAATGCTATTTATCAAGAACAAGCCATTTATTTACCAAATCACCCTAAACACGGGGAGTTTTTACGGGTATTAAATGATGACTCTTTTAAGCATCCAGGAGTGGTTATGTTTCCTGTTACTAAAGCTAACTAGCTTTTAGTTTTTTTGATTCTTGGTAGGCATCTAAGCCTTTCGGAATAACACAGCTCACTAAACCTTTATTGTCTACTTCTACTACCATTTGCTTTTCTTCACGCCATTTTTTTATATTTTCAGAGGAGACCTGATAGTAACTCGATAGTTCATCAATACTCACCACCTGTTTACTAGAGCGCTTACTTTTTCCCCTAAAGCGATACTGATTAATCCGGCCCCACAGAATTAATCCGCCGCCTAAGGTAACAATTGTAATACTGTAAAAAAAGGCAACCACAAGTACTGAATGATAGCCTCCCAAAACAATCATGTGATCATAAAAAAGCTTTATATTAAAAGCCCAGGCTAACAAGCTAATTAAAGGCTGCCACAACCATATTAAGCAAAACCAAAAAAACAACGTAATACCTACAGCGGTAAATCTTTGATGGAATTTTACTTTTTCAGGCTTATCAATAATTAAATCATTTCTCATTATGTACGCCTCTATCGGGGCTTTCCCATGTTGCTAACGAACCTCTTTTTCTAAAAATAGCCTTAAGAAAACCGACTACCGACGTAAACATATTAATCATCCAATAGGCCAGTGGATACCACACCATCCAATAATAATAACGAGCTAGTTTCTCTTCGTAACGCGAGTCAATCATCATGCTTACGGCAAATTGTAATAAGCAGGTTACACCCAACAACACCCCATTCCACCCAGGAATAATACTAGGCACCGCTAAATAAGCAGGCATATCGATAAACTTGCCTAACAGCCAACACACAAGCACTGCGAATACGGTATAACTCCAAATAACGCTTAATAAATACTCTACAGCCACCATCCACATACGTCTGCGGCGCCAAGTAAAAAGTTGCCCCACATACTTAAAAAAGACTTCTGCCCCTCCCTGTGCCCAGCGTAAGCGCTGTTTCCATACACCCTTTATTGTCTCGGGCATAAGTATCCAACATAACGCGTTAGGTTCGTAACGAATATCCCAATGATCCATTTGCAGGCGCCAACTCACATCGATATCTTCGGTAATCATATCGGTGCTCCAGTAACCAACACGATGTAATGCTGCGCGACGAAAAGCCACCACCACACCAGACACCGTAAATACGCGACCATAAATTCGCTGTGCCCGCTTTATCATGCCAATAATTGAAGAAAACTCCCCTACCTGAAGCTTGCCCAATAAAGTACTTCGGTTGCGAATTCTTGGGTTACCCGTAACCGCGCCAACTCTGGGTGAGTCAATAAAGTGCTTAACCAGCCACTTAGTGGCATGCTTATCTAAAACCGCATCACCATCAATACAAATAAAAATATCGTGTTTTGCCATCAACGCAGCAACATTTAAACCGCGGGCTTTACCTTGGTTTTTAGCTAAGTGAATCACCCGTAAATTATCGTGTTGTAATTGCAACTCATCTAATACCGCACCAGTGTTATCTTTACTGCCATCATTAACGGCGATTAATTCAAATTCGGGATAATCCTGATTAAGCAGATAAGCAATCGTTTCACGGGCATTATCACCCTCGTTATAGCAAGGTAATAAAATAGATACCGGTGGGTAATGTTCTAATTCAATCGGGTGTTGGTAATCTTTACTACCGCCTCTTTCCCAATGAAAACGATAATAAAGACCGCCAGCCATCCAAACATACGCCATAAACAATGGGTAGTAATAGGCAAAATACATTAAATACTCAATGGTTTTTTCCAACATATTTATGGCCTTGGGTAGTGGTAATCATCAAGAGAAATAAAAGGAAAAATTGCTTTTTTCCTAGGATAGCCCTTAATAAAATCATCAGGATAATAGCCATAATTAATTGCTTGATGTAAACGCAATATCTCCATTTGTTCTGCTAATACAGACTCCGGTATCGCTTTTTGTGTATGCCAGTCTTTACTTTGTAATTCAAAAATAACTTTTTTTAATGGGATATTTCTTTTATTAAATGCATTAATTAACTGTACTAGCCATGCATTAGCATCTGTGGCTTTCTCCATAAATGGCATTGCCATAACCGCTAAATAATCATAGTGCTTTAGCCATGTTTCAGGGTTTTGTGCAAACCATTGCTCACTCACAGGGTTAAGCACTGGCATGGCATATAAATTTCGTGCCGTTTTGATTTCGGGTCGATAACGCTGTAC
>CBDUPS010000057.1:0-7838 GCA_965369155.1 uncultured Spongiibacteraceae bacterium | reverse complement strand
CTTATATTTCTTTAATGGCAGCGGCGGCGGCAACCACAACATTAAAGTTAGGTACGGGTATTGCACTGCTAATGGAACGGGATATTTTCTCTCAAGCCAAAACCATTGCCACATTAGATAGGCTCTCTAACGGCAGGGTAATGATTGGTACCGGCGTGGGTTGGAATAAAGAAGAATTTGAGAATGTATCGCCTTACCCCTTTAATAAACGCTACGGTGTATTAAAAGAAATGGTGGAGGCAACCCGAGTATTGTTTAAAGAAGCGGCCCCTGAGTACCACGGCGATTATGTTAATTTTGACCCCGTATGGTTTGAGCCCAAGCCCAGTGTTATGCCAAAAATAACTTTTGGTGCCATGGGGCCATTAGGTATTAAACATGCTGCACAATGGGCTGACGGTTGGATGCCTGTTGATGTGGTTATGCCCGATGTGGGGGAAGCAATAAAACAGTTTAGAGATCAGGTAAAAGAGTTTGGTCGCAACCCTGATGATGTTGAAATTACCATGGTGGTAATGAAGCCGGTAACCGCCGATTTATTAAAAGAGTATCGTGACTTAGGGGTCACCCGTTGCAACATTGGGGTGGGTATGGAGAACTGGGATAAGCCTGAGATTATTGAGCCAATGATTAACGAGTTCTCAAAATTAATTGACGAGCTTGGGTAGTTTTTTTAGTGAGCTTTTATAACGAAAAAATACTGCCATTTTTTATTGATTTAGGCTGTTCTACTAAGCCGATGATGGCGCTTAGAGAGCAGTTAATCCCCAAGGCTGAGGGAGTGGTATTAGAGATAGGCAGCGGCTCTGGTACTAACTTTTCGTTTTATGATGCGAGTAAGATAAGCCTGCTTTATTGCTTAGAACCTTCTGTAGGTATGCGTAATAAGGCATTAAAAAACAACAATAAATTAAAAGTTAATATGCAGTGGCTAGACTTGCCGGCAGAGGAGATTCCCTTAGCCGATAACTCAGTAGATACCATTGTTTTAACTTTTACCCTGTGTACTATCCCCAATTGGCAGCAGGCTTTACAGGGCATGTACCGTGTATTAAAGCCTGAGGGTAAACTGCTGTTTTGTGAGCATGGTTTAGCACCTAAAACCAGTACGCAGCAATGGCAAAATCGTATTACCCCTATGTGGAAAAAACTCTGCGGAGGCTGTCATTTAAATCGCCCGATTGATCAGATGATTACCTCGGCAGGCTTTACTATTGGGCAAATGGATAATCTGTTTATTGATAAAGCCCCGGAGTTTGTCGGTTATATTTATACCGGTGTTGCCCTTAAAAAATAGACGAGCTTTTGTAGCTTTTACACCCACCTTTTTATTGAAATTATCCATGTTTAAAAACCGTTATTTTTTATTAGTGCTATTAACTTGCGCTTATATTTTGTCGTTTATTGATCGCCATGTTATGGCGGTTTTGGTTGAACCCATTCAAGCAGATTTTGCCATTAACGATACCCAGTTTGCTTTGCTTAATGGGCTGGCGTTTTCGTTACTTTACACGTCTTTGGCTATTCCCATTGCGGTGCTAGCCGATAGGCGTAGCCGAAAAAATATTATTAGTATTGGTGTAGCCTTTTGGAGTGCCATGACTTTTGTTTGTGGTTTAACAACGGGTTTTTTCACACTCTTTTTAGCCCGTATGGGCGTAGGGGTTGGTGAGGCGGCCTTGTCACCTCCGGCACACTCCTTATTAAGCGATTACTTTTCTAAAAAAAATCTCCCCTCGGTAATGGCCATTTTTACGTTAGGCATTCCGGTGGGCATTGGGGCATCTTTTAGTATTGGGGGTTGGGCTTATGGATACTTTACCGAGATAGGTGGTTTAACATTACCGTTATTGGGTTTTATAAAGCCTTGGCAGTTAACTCTTATGTTGGTGTCGTTGCCGGGCTTTGTTATTGGCTTGCTGATTTTTTTAATGCAAGAACCTAAACGCCACAATGTATTAAAACTCTCAGGCCAATCAGGCGGCGGCGAAGTACAGGGCTTTAAACAGGCAGTGGTTTATTTACGAGCTAACAAGGGTGTTTATTTTAATGTGTTTTTAGGCGTGGCCTGTGTGTCGTTGGTGGCCTATAGCCACATGATGTGGTTTATCGAACACATGCACCGTAGCTTAGATATCCCGGTGGTAAACATTACCCCAACTTACGGCAGCATTAATTTAGTGTTTGGTATAGCAGGTACGTTGTTGGGGGCGGCTTTGGCTAAAGGCTTAAGTGTTAGAGGCCATCAAGATGCCGGTTTAAAAACAACGCTTTTTTTTATAGTGCTAATGTTTATGCCTTATTTAGCCTCAACATTAAGCACTGATACCCAGTGGGTGTTTATCTGGGTTGCTATTTGTACGTTGTGTTTTAACGGCTACTTTGGCCTTGCCATTGCCGCCTTGCAGTTATCTACCCCTAACCAGTTTAGGGCACAAACCTCCGCCTTACTTATTTTTGCCGCCAATGTATCAGGCTTAATGATAGGGCCGGTTTTAGTGGGCTTTTTATCTGATAGTGTTTTTACTGGGAGTCGCTCTTTAGGCTTTGCACTGGCCAGTATCGCGGTACTTTTTATCCCCTTAGCAGGCTTTTTGTTGTTTAGTAGCTTACAAGCCTATCGTGGTTTGTTATGTGCAATAAATGAAAAAAGCTAATAGGTCTTTTGGTAATAAGAGATAAAATATAGTTGTGATGTGATTCACATTTTATTGCATGATGAAAATAAACCTATTAAAATGGGGTTTTTAAGGTACGTAAAACCAGTGCCTTTTAGTCTTAAGAACCTTTACAGATTATTAGTGGCTATAACTGTATACGGCTCGTTTCTTCCTTTATTACTGGTTTATTGAATGAATCTAAAGCCTTGGCACAAAGTGACAGCAGTATTGCTTAATCTGGCTATTGTTATTTTTTTAGTATATGAAATCTTCAAAACGCCTATTTACTCAGAGGGCGATTTAAACTCAGCCAGAAGTTATGCGGTATCTTTAGCCAAAGAAGGGGATATTGAAAAATCCCTACAGCGCTTACAAGCACTAATTGATTACGCCCCTGATAATAAAAAACTTCGTTATGACTACATTACTGTTTTAATTTGGGCAGATAAAAAAGACGAAGCCTTAGCCGAGCTTTCTACCTTAGATTTTACTCACGCCCCCGTTTGGTTTTTAACCGAAACATTACCCTTGGCACAGGCAGAAGGGGATATTGTTTTAATAAATAAACTTTATGCTCACTTGCCTTTTAATAGTCCAGAGCGTGTTGTTTGGGGCTTACGCATAGCCGATGGGTATCAACAACAAGGGCAACAAAAACAAGCCGAGTTACTGGTAAGAGATTTGTATAATCGCGCTCCCCGCAATCCAAAAATACTTGAGAAAATGGCACTGTATGAGGCAGCCTTACCGCAGCGAAACCATACAACTGTTACAGAGGCGAAGCCTGTTATTAGCACAGAGCCACCTCAGCCTGTTATTGAAAATAAAAAGATAAAAACACCCAAGTCAATATGGCTTGAGGAGACCATGCAACAGGCACGAAAAGGGCAGGTTCTTGATGCAGTAAACCGTTTAGAAAACGCCCGGGAAAATGGCAATTACTCCCCCGAGGTTAGTTGGAATTTATTGGTGCTTTATAACTGGTCGGGGAAGCATAAAAAGGCGGTACAGCTAGGGGCGCAGTTGCCTTCTAATAAGGTGCCTAACTGGGTTTTTATTCCCTGGGCGCGCTCATTGCGTAGCTTACAACGCTTTGCAGAAGCCGAGAGCATTTATCATAGAGTTTTACAAAATGAAGCAGGTAATATTGAAGCATTAATTGGTTTGTCTCAGGTGCTTACCGACCAAGGTAACGCCAAACAGGCCATTGCTATGTTATTACCTTTGGCAAAAAAACAGGCAAATAAAACGGATGTAACAGCAGCATTAATCTATGCCTATGAAACAGATAAAAACTATCCAGCAGCTATTGGTGAATACCTAGTTTTACTAAAAAAGAATCCTACCAATACAGAATGGTTAAAAGGTTGGTGGCGGCAAGTTGAGAACCTAGCCTTAGTTTTAGATGCTGATACAGCTGCTATAGAACAAGAGCGTGCTATTGAAAAACTATTAAGTATTTATTCTGAAAAAAAATCAGGTAAGGCACAACCATTGCCCGTAACTTGGTTGGTGTCACTTGCTCGGCATTTTCGTGATAACGGCCATTATGTGGCAGCAGAAAAACTGTACCGCGAGGCGATAGGTCTTTATGCAAAAGCGCTTGAGCCTGCTGTTGGTTTAGTCATGGTGCTGCTGGATACCGGACGAGATAAAGAAGCTGAGAGCATTATTGCTAGGCTTAATAAAACTCATAGTGGTGAGATATCGTTACTCTACGCCAAAGCCTATTTACACCAAATACAAGGTCGCTGGTTTGATGCGGTTGATGACTTTCAGCGTATCTTAGCCATCAGACCCCAAGAGCGTTATGCCTTTACCGAATGGGTGATGAGTGTGGCCTATGCTGGGGCACCTGATTTAGCGGTTGAATTGGGCAAACCCAAACAGGCACTTTTTACACAGGATCAATGGCAGCGTTTATTAAGTGATCGTGCGGCGGTATCGATTCGTTGGGCGCGTTTTCCTGAACAGGATTTAACTAAGCAATATCATCTTGCCGATAAAGCCATTGGTCACTCTAACGAATATTTATATTATTTAAAAAACCAACCAGAACCTGATGCAGAGGCAATACGTTTAGCTAGAGTTGATCGATTAATAGCCTACGGTAATCGACGTTATTATCAGCTATTGATTGATGAGTTTGCGGCATTAAGACAAGAGCAGTCGGTGATTCCAGATTACTCCAAAGTTAGTGTGGCTAATGCATGGCTAGCCTTGCGTCAGCCAGAAAAAGCCTTAGTTATTATTGATGAGGTGCTACAAAAAAATCCCAATCATTATGATGCATTGGTTATTCGTTATTACGCCTTAGTTGAAATAGGTGATTACCTTGAAGCCAAAAAAGTAGCTGATAATATGGTGGCGCAACAACCTATTTGGCGCACCCAAAAAGACTCCCCAGAACACCAAGAAAACTATCGCCGCTTATCTGCAGAAAGGGCGCAGTCGTTATGGTATGCCTATAGCAATGGTATGTTAGGTGAGGCTGAAACGCGCTTAACTAATTTACGAGATCGCGCTCCTGCTAATACCGATATCCGTTCTGATTTAGCTGGTATTTGGTTATGGCGCCAATGGCCGGAAAAAGCCTTACAAGAATATCATTGGTTAACCGAGTATGAGCCAACCCTAGTGTCGGCTCATGGTGGCGAAGCCTTGTCATTATTATCGTTGCAACGCTACGAAGAAACGGAGCAAAAGGTTAATTGGTTAAATAAGCATTACAAAGAAGAGAACACCACTAAATCCGTTAATCGTGATTGGGATATTCATAACCGGCAAATTTTTGGTGTGACCTCTGGCTGGGGTAAAAGCAGTGGCAGCACTTTTGGTAGTGAAGAATTTACTCATGAGACGTATTACTACACCAGTCCCTATAAATATCACTGGCGTGGCTTTGTAAAACATCGCCGCCAAGAGGCAGATTTTCCAGAAGGCGATGATGCCATAAGCCGCGTAAGAGTAGGGGCTGAATATCGTGATGATTGGGGTGATGTGTCGTTATCGTGGAGCCAGTCTGATGTGGGGGATACTTCAGGTGGCGTAAGTTTAGATGGCCGCTGGCGTCTGTCAGACCATTGGGAGTTTTCGGGTTGGCTTGATCAATACAGCCGCGAGCTACCTGTTAGAGCACGCTTTCATAATATTGATGGTGAGGGGTTGGGCTTGGGAGCACGTTGGTGGATTGATGAAACTCACTGGTATAAAGCGTCTTTCTCTACACTTAATTATAGTGATGGAAATCGTAGAGATCAGATACTGGTAACGGGGTATCACACCTTTTGGCAGCGCCCTAGTAAGCGTTTATCGTTAATTGAAAACCTGTGGTTGGCACAAAATAGTGATCCCGGAAAAGTGTACTTTAGCCCGCAGTCGGCGAGTGGATTAGGCTTAGCCTTAGAATACGATGAACTCCTCGCGATACGCTATGAATACAGCTTCCGTCATATTTTAACGGTAGGTTTAGGCGCCTCAAACCAAAAAGGCTTTGGGTCTTCTCCTATGGCCGATATTCGCTATGAGCATCGTTGGACAAAAGATAAAGCCTTTACATGGTTTTATGGGGCAGAGTCTAGGCAGCGCACTTACGATGGTGATGGTGAGAATTTTACCGGGCTGTTTACCGGTTTTGAGGTGAAGTTCCGATGAGACTTTTTATTATTATATGGTGCTGTTTTTTTTCAGTAAGCAGTTTTGCGCTACAGAGAAATAACTGGGATTTATTTGCCTTGTGTTATCACGATGTACGGGATGATGTGTCGAGCGATTTAGATAAAGACACTATGGCGGTTAGCTCTCGACACTTGTTAGAACATTTTGAATGGTTACGGCAAAACGGCTACCAACCGGTTTCTTTTGCACAGGTGGAGGCAGCATGGAAAGGGGAAAAACCACTACCTAAAAAAGCCGTGTTACTCACCTTTGATGATGGTTATGCCAGTGGCTATCACCGCGTCTTTCCATTATTAAAGTTATATAACTATCCCGCCGTGTTTGCGTTAGTGGGGCAGTGGATGTCAGTGGCTGATGGGCAGATGGTTACTTATGGCAAAGAAAAAAGACCCAGGGAAGATTTTTTAACATGGGCACAAGTAAAAGAAATGCAGGCTTCGGGCTTAGTTGAAATTGCCTCGCATAGTTTTAATAGTCATCAAGGTGTTGTTGCTAACCCGCAGGGTAATACTCAGGCCGCATTAGTCACGCGCCAGTTTACTGATACAGGGTATGAGACAGAACAACAGTATAAAAGTCGTATTAGTGATGACTTACAAAAAAGTGCGCAGCTTATTAAGCAGGCTACAGGTGTTCAACCCCACATTATTGTTTGGCCCTATGGACGTTATAGTGAAGTGACCGAATCGATAGCAAAAGATGCCGATATGCCGTGGTCGTTTATTTTAGAAAGTGGCGGCAATATCGCCGGTGGAATTAATAGAATTAACCGGGAGCTTATTGCACATAACCCTGATGCGGGTGTGTTAAAAAATATACTGGAGCCGTATCCCCTTAAAAAAGTTACTCGGGTTGCCCATGTAGACTTAGATTATTTATATGATAAAAACCCAGAGCAGCAAGCCGCCAATTTAGATGTGCTTTTAGAGCGAATAAAATCTTTAGGTATTAATACTGTATTTTTACAGGCCTATGCGGATGAAGACGGTGATGGTAATGCTGATGCATTGTATTTCCCTAATCAATATCTGCCGGTTAAGGCTGACCTTTTTAATCGTGTTGCATGGCAGTTACAAACCCGTAGCCATGTAGAGGTGTATGCATGGATGCCAATATCAGCCTTTTGGTTAGGTGATGAGACTTACCAAGAGCTTGGTGTAAAAATGCTAAAGAATGGGGCAATAGTCTCATCAGATAATAACTATAAACGCCTGTCGATATTTAACCCTAAGGCTAAAAAAATCATTAACAGTATTTATAGCGATTTAGCTCGATATGCCGCTATTGATGGATTGCTGTTTCATGATGATGGTTTACTCACTGATAACGAAGGCGTAGCCCCTGAGGCATTAGCTTGGTTTGCTGATAGGGGCTTAACAGTAAATACCCCGAGTGAGTTAAAAAGCGCAAAAAACAGCCAGCGTTGGAGTGAATTAAAAACCCAAGCGTTACTTGCGTTTACCGATGAGTTAACTGCTTCTGTACAGCGTTATCGACCCG
>CBDUPS010000056.1:0-7961 GCA_965369155.1 uncultured Spongiibacteraceae bacterium | reverse complement strand
TACCGGTTGAGGCGCTCCATTGCCAGCCACCGTTATTAGCTGCTAAATGCCCGTCAATTAAATGTTGCATAAAAAACTGTTCACCTTTGCGCCAATCAATTAAAAGATTTTTACTTAAAAACATCGCGGTTACCATACGCAAACGATTATGCATCCAACCGGTATTAACGAGCTGTCGCATGGCGGCATCGATAATGGGTATGCCAGTGCGTCCCTCACACCATGCTAAAAAATGATCGTCATTATTAAGCCACTTAACGGAGGCATACTTTTCTTTAAAGGGCTGGTGTTTGCTTACTCGTGGAAAACAATCAAGAATGTGAATATAAAAATCACGCCAAATTAATTCACCAATCCAACACTCTATGTTTTTATTATTGCCCACAACAAAACCTTTATTGGCATTAATGGCGGTCATTAAGCAGCGCCTTGGTGATAATGCACCAATAGCCAACCAAGGAGATAACACACTGGTACCGGGTAAGACGGGTATGTCTCTGTCTGTTTGGTATTGAAATATAGCATCACTACAAAAGTGGTTTAATCGCTCATGGATAAATTCATCAGTTACCGGATACAGTGCATCAATAGGTTGTAAGTGGCTATCAGGTATTGCATCACAATCGGCTGTCATATTATTTTTACGTTTATGAGGCTTACCTATAAAGGGTGGAGGGGCTTGTTGAAATTGCTGTAGCCATTGTTTTTTGTAAGGGGTAAAAACGGTATAAGGGCTACCTTGCTGGGTTTTTATTCCAGGGGGTAGAATCACTTGATCATGGTAGGTGTTAACATCACAGCCAGTTAATTGGCTATTAATTTTTTTATCTCGTGTTTTTTCATTTACGCCATATTCAATAGTATAAAAAAGTTTGTTGATGCTAAGTTTTTGTACTAAATCTGTGATAGCCGTAATGCTTTTATCAAAGGTGTCACAGTTAAAAAACAAAAAAGATATATTAAGTGCGTTACATTGAATCTGTAGCTCTTTTAGCCTTCGATAAATAAAACGTTTTTTTATTTCAGCCATATCATGGCTAGCCCATGTTTGTTCTGTGGCTAAATAAACCACATAAATATTAGCGTTGGGGTCTTCACAGGCAGAGGCAACTGCCGCGTTATCATCAAGGCGTAAATCATTGCGTAACCATACAAGGTGATTCTTTTTCATTTATATTTGATTCCGTAACTGCAGTTCTTTGGGGTAAGGCTGCATAAAAACTTGCTCGGCAATATAATCAGAGGGGTGATCGCTAAAGTGATGTTGCAATAAGGTCATCGGTACTACTAAAGGTACATGGCCAAGACGATAGTTATCAATGGTTTGTTGTAACTCTTGTTTGTGTTCACTACTAATATGTTTTTTTAAGTAGCCGGTAATATGTTGCAACACATTAGTATTGCTTTTTCGGGTAGCAGGCTTTTTAAGCCCCGTCATAATAATGGTGATAAGTTGTTGTTTGGCATCTTCAATGTTAATACTTTTAGCATCAGCTAATAAACGGCCGGCGGCTTTATAACTATTAATATCATGGGCCATAACCGCATATTTATTGATTCTCCAAAATTCCAATAAATCGGAGAACTGTTTTTTATCGCGGGCAAGCCACTGGTGGTAGATAAAAATTCGCTTAACAAAATTTTCTCTTAAATCAGGGTCGTGTAGGCGGCCTTCATCTTCAATAGGTAACAGGGGGTGCAGCTCTTGTAAGGTTTTTATAAATAAGCCGGTGGCGTTATGGTGCTTAACATTACCTTTTTCGTTATAGGCTTTTACTCGCTCTAATCCACAACTGGGTGAACCTTTGACCGCAATATAACCGCATAAGTTGTCGTTTTCTGCCAACACGCTTTGGGCATATTTTTTTATCGCATCGGTATGATTCTGGGTTTGGGTTTTGCTATCGGTAATTACTGGTACATCATTATTTTCGACAATACGCAATGTTTCTCTTGGTACTCCAAGGCCAATACTCACTTCAGGGCAAAAGGCTTTTAAGGTAACTTGCCCAGCTAAAGATTCAATAACCGTATTTTTACGCTTACTTGATCCATCAAAACGCACTGGCTGCCCAACAAGGCAAGCGCCAATACCAACGATTAATGATGTAGTTTGCATAGTAGGCTCCTTTATCTTTATTTACGCATTATCACCGGTATTAGATCACAGCATTAGTGAACTAATGTGTTTGCACCTGCGTATAAGTTAAAAATACTAAAGGAGTATGACCTAATGACACAAGCCAAAAACCAAGCACAGGTAATGTTACAGAAGGTAAAACAATTACAAAATAATTTTAGATCGCGTCGAAAACAAACCAAAGAGCTTCGTCGTGTGCCTGATACAAGTATTCAAGAACTACAAGACATTGGTTTTTTTCTTGCCTTACAACCTAAAGCGTATGGTGGCTTTGAGATGACACCGCAAGCGTTTTTTACGATGCATATCGAAATTGCTAAGGGTTGTATGTCTACTGCTTGGGCTGCAGGTATTGTGGCTGTGCATGCTTTTCAAATTGCCTTAATGGATAAACAAGCTCAAGAAGATGTATGGGGAAGCGATATACATGCCCGTGTATCGTCGTCTTATGCACCGATGGCAAAGGTAAAAAAAGTGGATGGTGGTTTTGAAATCTCTGGACGTTGGGGGTGGTCATCAGGCTCTAACCATTGTACTTGGGCTTTATTAGGGGGCATTGTGCCTGATGAAGGTTATCGAACCTTTTTAGTGCCGGATTCTGATTACACTATTATTGATACTTGGCACTCCATGGGCTTACAGGGAACCGGCAGTAACGATATTGAAATAAAAACAGCTTTTGTACCAGAGCATCGCACCCACAAACAACTGGATGGTTTTAATTTAACCAACCCCGGGGTTGATGCACATTCGGCGGCTATTTATCACCTGCCGTGGGCACAAATTTTTGCCCGTACTGTTTGTACTCCAGCTATTGGTGCCTGTAAAGAAGCGCTGGATATTTATAAAAACACCGTTTCACAAAAAATGAGTATGGATGTATCGAAACATTCGAATGACACTTCTGTTTTAGAGCGTATTTCAAAAGCTGAAACGATTATTGATGAAATGGAGGTGCTCTTATTCCGAAACTTTGATCAAATGATGCAAGCTATTGAGCAAGGGCAGGAGATTGCTATTGCACAGCGAGCTAAGTATCGTTATCAGGCTTCTTTAGTTATTGAAAAAAGCCTAGAGGTGATTGATAGTTTATTTTCTGCAGCAGGTGGACGTTCGGTTTTTGCAGGTAGCGAAATCCAACAATTATTTTTAGATATGCATACCGCTCGTGCCCATGTGGCCAATAACCCCACTAACTTTGCTCGTAACTTAGGTGGCTTACATTTAGGCTTAGAGAACGGCGACTTTTTTATCTAAAAAATTGGCGAAAGATTATGCAAAAACCATTATTACCCAAAGTATTTAATTCGCTAACAGAGTTACCACGGGCGGCGGCTGAGTCGGGCCGTTTTTTATGGCGTTATCGTCAAATAACTAACAAAGCATTGTTAGGAGACGGCTCACCGATTATCTGTGTGTCGGGTTATGGGGGCGGTGATTTATCCATGCTCGCCATGCGTAAACTTTTAAAGCGCGTAGGTTATGATGCCCGTGAGGCGGGTATTGGCACTAACAAAGAAAGCCGTGATAACTTAATTAAAAGCGTTGATGATGCGATTGTATTTCGTAAAGAAATGGGTGAGCGCTTACAAGAACGCCTGTATGAAATAAACCAGCAAACACAGCAACCGGTAACCCTTATTGGTTGGAGTATGGGAGGTTTGCTTGCCTTTGATGTAGCCAAAGCTAATGCCAGCATCACCTCCCGAGTTATCACTATGGGTTCGCCCTTTGGTGATCCGCGGGAGACCATAGCCTTTGAGTTATTACGCCGCTTAAATAAAAGCGATGTGGCTGTTGATGTGCAAGACTTTGCCACATGGGATGCCTTAAAAGATACGGCTGATCTTAACGTAGCCGTTGACGTCATTATTAGTGAGAACGACGGCATTGTTAGCCCCTCGGCTTGCCACTTAGCAAAACACCCATTAGTAAAAACACACTGGGTAAAATCCTCTCATATAGGGCTTTCTATTAACCCAAACACATTACATTTAATTACAAATATCCTGGCAGAGCCTCGTAACACCAGTACTAAATAGAGGCGTGAAGGTTGCATCGCTCACCTTGCCATCATCGGCGTTAACCCCGCCTGCAACTTCGTCCAGCTTGTTTTTAGCACCGTTCACCCTGAGCCCTGAGCCTATCGTCCTTCGACTCTTCGCTTCGCGAATGCTCAGGATGATCGGCTTTCTTTACTGCCACGCTGTATCTTAATCTTAGGGCTACATAGAGAGTGTAAGGAAAACTGAAAAAACCGTTCACCCTGAGCCTGTCGTCCTTCGACTATTCGCTTCGCGAATGCTCAGGATGATCGGCTTTCTTTACTGCCACGCTTTATCTTAATCTTAGGGCTACATGGAGAGTGTAAGGAAAACTGAAAAAACCGTTCACCCTGAGCCTGTCGAAGGGTAGATGGCCCTTCGATAAACTCAGGGCGAGCGGATTACGAATATAATTTAGGGCGAACGGATTGTGAATATGGTTAGATATTTTTTAATTAGCTTTTTTACTTTGTAAAACCAACCAAGCAAAAAGTGCGCGGTGTTTTTTTATATAAAATAAATACTCGGGGTGCCATTGGGTGGCAATAATTTTTTTATCTCGGTTTTCTACTACTTAAATAAAATCATCATTATCGGTGGCGCTGTAAGTTAGTGTTGGGTTTAAGTGGTGAATTAATCTAGGCAGTAAAACTAACTCAGGTAGGTGTTGAGGGCGACACCGTTCACCCTGAGCCTGTCGAAGGGTTGATGGCCCTTCGATAAACTCAGGGCGAGCGGATTACGAATATAATTTAGGGCGAACGGATTGTGAATATGGTTAGATATTTTTTAATTAGCTTTTTTACTTTGTAAAACCAACCAAGCAAAAAGTGCGCGGTGTTTTTTTATATAAAATAAATACTCGGGGTGCCATTGGGTGGCAATAATTTTTTTATCTGGGTTTTCTACTGCCTGAATAAAACCGTCGCTATCGGTGGCGCTGCAGGTTAGTGTTGGGCTTAAGCGCTGAATGGCTTGGCTATGTAAGCTGTTCACGTTACAGGTTAAAACACCCATTACTTGGGTTAATACGCTTTTATTTTTTAGCGATATTTTTTTGGTAGGCAGCAGGGTATTTTTGTTAGAGGTTTTTTTACGTAAAGGTCTAATATCGTTATATAGCGTTCCACCACACACTACGTTAATTAGTTGCGCTCCCCTACAAATACCCATTAGGGGAAGTTGGTTGTCTAGGGCTAGTTGAATAAAGTGTATTTCTAAGGCATCGCGCTGTTGGTCGTAACTTTCTTTTAACGAAATTTCTCCCTCATACAGTGAAGGATGAATGTCATCACCGCCACTAATAATTAAGCCGTCTAATTTTTCATCTGGTGCGTGATTTACGCTAATACGTAGGGCGCGGCCACCGGTTAAAAAAACAGCGAGCTTAATGCACCACCATGAGGGTGAGATGATTTTTGCGTTACCGGTTACACCAATAACAGGTTTTGCTGTATGTTTTTTAATTGTTTGTGCCATGTGGGTTTTTTTAAATTAACGGTGGCATTGTTTCTTTCAAGCCACTGTGCCTTTATAGAATTTAATAATGTTTTATCATCGGCGAGCACTTCAATAACACACCAAATATTCCAGCATTGTGATAACTGCCAGTTGTCTTTATCTATTTCGCAGTTAGGTAAACGATAATGAAAGGTTGGCCGTGCATTAATTTTTTCATTAGGCAGTTTTTGCATAATGGCATCGTTATCTAAATGTTTTAACAAAGGTAATAAATCAAGGGCTCTATTACGGCTAGGGTTAAAGTGTAGATAGTCTTTAATAATATCGTTTAATGATGTGTTTGAGTTATAGCCCAAAACGGTTTTTATATAATCGTTTGTATATAAATTAATGTAGGGGGTAATGCGTCTTGAAAAGTCCACACCATGTGCCTCTACTAACCACTCCTGTGCCACACAAAAAGCCTGTAGATAATGGGTTAATGTCTTGGCAGATAAGCTAGGTAACTCTGGGTTAATATGCACCCCAAAAGCATAAACAAAGGATTGGTCAGTACCTGCGGCACCGGCGGCTCTTAAGGCATTAATAAGCGCATCAAGGCTTGCTAGATTATCAATAGGGATAGGCGGGCAAACAATTTCGGTGGGAACAATTTGGCTGGCAAGGGTTGTAATATGTTTTAAAATATCTTCGTAGTTTTCTTTGTTATCGCTGTCTTTTATTTCTCGGGCTTTTTTTTGCGCGTACTGCCAATCAAGCTCAACATTAAACTTACCAAAGTTGTCGACATTAACGGCTACCTCAGCTTGAGTGCTATCGGCAGATTGTTTGCCGGTATAAGTTGAGCAGATAATATCTGCAGCTTGTTCTATGGGGAGGTTGGCAAATTCCAGCTCAAAGCCGACTCTTCTTACGGAGTTTTTTTCGGTGAGCATGTGCTTTGGTTGATAATACATTAGAGCCTTTTTAAGAGTTTCATATATTTTTTTTATGCTGTGGTTAAACATTGTAAGTCTAAAGCGGCACGGTTACCAATGCGGTTTTTTTATAGAGGCTAGAATGGTAGAGGATTAGTTAGCTGGTAGACTAATAAAGATTGTTTAATTATTTTTCTAAATTAAAACACTCTAATAAAAAAGGATAAAAAATGAAAGTAACAATATTTGGTGCCACAGGTGATTTAGGTAGCGAGTGTTTACAGCAGTGTATTGAGGCAGGCCATGAGGTAACGGTATTGGTTCGTACTCCAGAAAAAATTCCCCGTACGCTTAAAAATAAAATAACAGTTATTAAGGGTGATGGGCTTTTAGCTGAGGATGTAGAGACTGCGTTACAGGTAGGCACTGATGCTATTTTATTTGCAGTGGGGATTGATGAAAAAACATCGCCAGAAAATTTATGTACTGATGTTACGCGTAACATTATTAATGTAATGCGAAAAAAACATATTAAAAAATTAGTATGGTGTGGTGGTGGCAGTAATCTTAGGCGTGAAGATGTGATTACTTTTGGGGCAAAATTTGTGCGGTGGTATTCAGAAGTTTTTCTTAAAAAAAGACATACCGATAAAGAAAAGCAACTGGCGTTATTAGATAACAGTAAAGACATTAATTGGATTGGTATTCGTCCATTACAAATGAAGCATGGCCCTAAAAAATCAGTTTACCGTTTGGGTTATAACGCCTTTAGCGGCATGTCAAAAATCCACTTCGCTGATTGTGCTCACGCGATGGTGATGATGTTAGAAGATGATACGTGGTTGGGTGAGGTGCCAATTATTCAATATTAAACGTAGCACCTTTAGTGATACTTTTTTTTATCACTAAAGGTGGCTAGGTATTAAGATAATAGCGGTTTAGGCTTTTAGCGTTTTTACACCATTTTTGCCGGCGAGTATTAATAAATCGGCAGCACGGTTTGCAAATAAACCATTAGTCACTACACCTACAATATTATTGATGGCTTCTTCGGTTTTACGCGGGGTGGCGATAGCAAAATTAAAACAATCTAAAATAATGTTGCCATTATCGGTAACCACACCTTCACGATAAACAGGGTCGGCACCAAGTTTTACTAATTGGCGCGCCACATGGCTGCGAGCCATTGGAACCACTTCAACAGGTAGAGCAAAGCCCCCTAAAACACTCACCAGTTTTGATTCATCAGCAATACAAATAAACTGTTTGGCTACAGCGGCAATAATTTTTTCACGGGTAAGGGCAGCACCGCCCCCTTTAATAAGTTCAAGGCGATCATTCGATTCATCAGCGCCATCAATATAAAACTCAATGTCTCCGGCAGCGTTTAGCTCAAGT
>CBDUPS010000055.1:0-7974 GCA_965369155.1 uncultured Spongiibacteraceae bacterium | reverse complement strand
GTATGGAACTGTTTGGCTCAAGCACTCATAGCTATGCCATACTAACAAAACTGCAAGCAGAGCTTAAAGGTGAAAAACCCGCCATCATTGCCGGTTTAGGTATAGAGTCATGGAGAACGCCTAACCCACTAAAACCTAACTCGTTCGTACACTCAGAAAGCTACGTTGAATCTAAACGAGAATCTAACTCCAAACCTCATATTGGAATTATTACCTCTGTAAGCAAACTAATCGATAACAAGGGTAACATTATTCTTGAATATAAAAGTAATGGATTAGCCATGAAATCACCTAACCCATAAATCGCACAAAAATACTTTTAAAAAAATATACGGCTCGTTATTTTTATTACTCTGCGAGCAACAACTAAGGAAAGTAAATGTCTCTATTAATAAGTATTATTTTTGTAGTGTTTTTTATTATTACCAGTGTTTTTTGTTACAGCCTTTTTTGGATTAAGCATTCAGTTAACCCCAATGATTACCCTTGGCTAAAAAAATATAATGATGAGAAAAATAAAAGTCGTGAGCAATGGTTAACTGATCAAACCGATTTATTAATTCAAAAAATGAGTTTAAAAGAAAAAACACATCAACTATCAGGTGATGGTGGATTATTTTTTTTAGTTCGCCTTGGTATTAATGTAATGTTACTAGGCCGTTTTTGTAACACGTATTCTGGTAGAAATAAACGTTTAAAAATACCCCCTTTTTCATTTACTGATGGCCCACGGGGTATTGTTATAGGTAAAGCTGCTGCATTCCCTGTGGCCATTGCTCGTGCTGCAAGCTGGGACGTTAATCTTGAAAAAAAAGTAGCCGATGCATTAGCTATAGAAGCTCGCGCCTCTGGTGCTAATTACTTTGCTGGCCTTTGTATTAATTTATTACGCCACCCAGCCTGGGGCCGAGCACAAGAGTGTTATGGAGAGGATTCATACTTAACGGGAGAGTTTGCTGCTGCCCTTGTGCAAAGGGTTCAACAACATAATGTAATGGTTTGCGCAAAGCATTTTGCCGTTAACAATATAGAAAACTCCCGTTTTTATGTTGACGTACAAATAGATAAACGCACATTACATGAAGTATATCTACCCCACTTTAAACATTGTGTTGATGCTGGTGCTGCATCATTAATGAGTGCTTACAATAAATTAAATGGTGAATACTGCGGCCATAATGAGTACCTTCTTAATCAAGTACTTCGTAAACAATGGGGCTTTAACGGTTTTGTTTCATCTGACTGGCTATGGGGTATTTATAATAGTAAAGAACCTATTATGGCAGGAATGGATGTTGAAATGCCCTATGCGCGTTTTTACGGATCGTCACTTTATCGTTCTGTTAAAAACAATACAATCGACTTATCTTTAATAGATAGAAATGTCCATCGGGTTATCAAAACAAAGCTCGACTTTATTTCAAGAGATGATAAACAAACTTACAGCCCCTCACTACTTGCCTGTCAAAAACATAAACAATTAGCCCAAGAGGTTGCTGAACAATCTATGGTGCTATTAAAAAACACTACCACTGATGGCACACCTGCTTTACCGTTACAGCTTAATAAAATAAAAACGATCGCTATTATTGGAACACTAGCCAAAGAAGATAACTTAGGGGACCACGGCAGTAGTCGCACCTCACCTCCTACAGTATGTACATTATTTGATGGGCTAACACATTATCTGCAAAAATCAGCTAGCCATATACATATTATTTATCACGATGGAAAAAACAAAGAAACATTAAAATCTTTATGCGAGTCTGCTGATGTTGTTCTTGTAGTTACCGGCTATCACTATAATGAAGAAGGTGAAAACTTAACGTCTAATCACAAACCACCCAGTGCAGGGGGAAAACAAAAAGTTGCTACTGGTGGCGACCGTACTTCTTTATCTTTACCTTATCAGCAAATTAAATTAATTAATGACATTTCGCTTATTAATAAAAACTGCATTGTTACCATTGTTGCAGGTAGTGCGGTTATTACTAATGAATGGGATGAAAATGCGCAGGCGATTTTAATGGCATGGTATCCAGGTATGGAAGGTGGCCATGCATGGGCAAAACTACTTAGCGGCGAAATAAGCCCATCAGGAAAACTACCTTTCTCTATACCAAAAAAAGCAAATGATCTTGTTGCTTTTAATGCATTCGCTGAGGTAGCCAACTATAGTTACCTACATGGCTATATGTACTTAGATAAAAATAACTGCCCTTCTCACTACCCATTTGGCTTTGGTTTAACTTATAGTACATTTTGTTTTTCTAATTTTAATTTATCTTTAGATAGTGAAAATGGCTGTGTTAATGTATTGGTGGATATAGAAAATACGGGTAATATTGCTTGTGCAGAAGTCGCTCAACTTTATATCGACTTTTCAGCTATAGAAAAATCAAACAACATTGAGCGACCTAAAAAACTACTTAAGCGTTTTAAAAAAATATTTTTACAGCCCAAACAAAAAGAAACACTATCTTTCACTGTTCGCAAAGATGAACTACGCCGTTTTGATCCACAAATAGAACAATGGATTTTTGATAATGGGTTATACATTTTTAAAGTAGGTAATAGCTCTAAAGAAAGTGATTTATTAACTCAACAATTAACCCTGTAAGTTCCTATGAAAATCTCTATAAAAAAAGCTCTGTATAACAAACCAAAAAATATTCTTTACTTATTTTTGCTATTAATAGTCTCTTTATCTTACGCAGAACCTTATACAGAAGATAAAACATCTGCCATAAAGGTTGGCATGCCATTACCTTATATTACATATACTGGAAACAAAAATGGTTTGTTAGTTATCGATAACCAACAAAAAGTTGGCTTTAAGCCTTGGAGCACCACATCTTTAAATGGCAAAGCTCATCTTATTTATCATTTAGCCGCCAGAGAAGAGACTCAATACATTAACGCGGCAACTATTGATGCGATTGAGAGTCTGCACATAGCTGAAGAAGACCTCTCTTTTTTAACACTATTAAATGGTGATGATGTGCCTTTTGGCGCCACAGGCATAGCAAGAAGCCATTTTGTTAAAAGCAAAAAAGCCTACCCAAACTCTACATTTGTTTTTGATAGTCAATCTAAAGCTCAAGCCGCGTGGCAGCTTAGTAGAAAAAGCTCAGCCCTTATTTTGCTTGATGAAGCAGGCTTAGTTTTATTTTATAAAGATGGCAAGCTCTCTACCCAAGAAAATAAATTACTTCTTGGCTTAATTAGTAACTTACAAAACAAATAGTGAATCAAGATAACTCTATTTAACATTATCCTTGTAGCATTTTCATTGTTTTAGTCGCCAGATAAATTTCGGCCTGAAAAAACAGTAGCCCTACCGTTAAACTTAACATTGTTACAATAAACATCATGGCTATAATCCATGCTGCTTGAATTTGTAAAAAATAAAGCATAAAGAGCAAGATAATAACTAAGCAAACCATCAATGCGGCAAAAGTACACAAACTAGAGGCCATATTAATTAAGCGCATCCTGCGGCTTAGTATTTTTAACTCGGCTTTTTCGTTACCTGTTGGCTCTGTCTTTACACGGAGCTCTCTTACCCTATCTACAATGCGAGAGAGGCGACCAATCATTACGTTAACAAAGCCACTTATCCCAGCTAATAGGAACACAGGGGCTACTGCTAGCTGTATAATTCCCGCTACAGATTGAATTTCGAGTGCATTAATCATTTTTTACCTTTAAAACTATAGAGTGCATACAACCCCTATTACTATGGGGAGTGATTCGCGGCGGGATTATAGCCGCTAACATTAAAAAATAATGCAAAAAAATAGATATAAAAAAACCCTCAGACTGAGGGTTTTTAATGTAGTGTGTAGCTGTTGTTTATTACTGTTTTACACAACTTGCTGGGGTGTATTTTCCAGTACTGTCTAATCTTATCGTTGTACAGCCCGTATCATTAGCTTGGTCGCCTTGCGCTACTGCACTCGCTTCAAACTTTTGGCCACTATTGCTGATAGTTACTGTTACCTGATAATGTCCCTCATCACTTGCCACTGCCCCTGCTGCCGAATAAACATTATTGGCGTTGTAGAGCTTTTCTTGATTTTGGGCAATTTGCTCTAACTTATTAATACCATCAGAGCGCTTTGATGTTCGTACTTGCTTGTTATACAGCGGTAAGGCTATAGCTGACAATACAGCCACAATAACCACCACAATCATAAGCTCTACTAAAGAGAAACCTCGTTGGCTTTTATAATTCATCATTAATCCTCCGGTGTCTCTTCATCAAAGTCATTACTATCGCCACTATCATCAACTATAGGTGAGTTATTAACATATGAAATGGCATTTCTATCAAGCCTATAAAGCACACGGCATTCACTGCAAATAATATCACTTGCCTTCTCACCAGCAAACGCCATAGTAAACCCATAGGTTTTCCCATCTATCGTTGCTGTGTGTGCTTCGTCATCTACGGCTTGAACAAAACCGTATAAATTACCGTACTCTTCTTCAGCTGAGGTGTAGCCGCTGAACCCAGCGGCTAATGTAGCGAGTCCTATACAAAGTGCTAATTTTTTCATTTTACTATCTCCACGCGTTATTTGCGTAATAAGTAACGCCATGATTGACGCCCTTTAACCTGATCACCGGGGCTTTCGGTCACTTTAGTTAAGTCACCACCTGATTGACTGGAGTATTTAAACTCAACTTCACCATCAACGCCTTCTACAATTGTCGGCATACTAACGAAACCACCGCCTGTTTGTGAAATGCCTGATATGATGCCACCAGTAGCCGTTATATCATTAATATCAATGATACCATCTCCATTAACATCAAAAGGTTGTTGCCCATCTATCGGCCCACCATCAAAGGCATTAAGCTCCATTAACCAGCCAGAACCACCCGCAGCACAGGGATCTACGTTAGGGGAGAATGTAGTAAAGATAACCCGTCCATTACGAACTATAGGATGGTTAACCACACGCTCACCTTCATAATTACCCGCTATTCGTAAGAGTATTTTCCAGCCAACATGAGTGTTCCAGTTAATCGCATTATCGGTTGTGGTGCGATATTTGAGACTACCTATTGTTTGCTCACTAGTAATATATTGTGCAAGAAGGTTGCTTCCGGAATGGTAAATTGTATCTTGCACTACACCATACTTAAGCTTATCCCACACGCTGTAATAATACTGATCTTCAGTTTGACTGGCGGGGTCTTTATCGATTGTCTCAATAAACTTACCCGTACCAAATGACACCAGTACCCCACCATTATAGGTATCCGTATTTTCAATAATAGTTGGGCGTGTAATAACAGGGCGTCCTGGAAGACCAACAAAGAATGGCAGAGTTTGACCATTAGCTGTTTTGCCCTCTACATGCCAGTTACTTGGGTCAGTATCCGTTAAATTAAACTTCCACAAGTTACCATGTAAATCACCTGCATACGCATAGTCAACACGACCATCACCATTGACATCATATAACACCGGTGTTGATAAGCCATTATCTATCAAGCCTGGTATTGCTGGAACCTGTATCGACTGTGGTGACACTACTGGGATTTTCTTAACTAACCGACCTGTACCCGCGTCAACAACCATTAACGCAGCACTAGCAATACCCACTACAGTGCCTTTACCAACCGTCATTATGTTGTACTCAAAATTCGAGCCAGTAGTCGCCAAGGGTGCTTTTACATTCAGCACGCTGTCACTAGCCTCAAAGGCTTCCGACACGGTGTGATGCAAATGATCATTACCAATGGCTGAGTTTGTTAACTGATATCCATAACTAGGGGTAGCTGTGTCTGGCACACCTGCCCCTGGGTGTTTATGGCCTACTGTATTGCCTAACCAATCTAAGCGACCCTGAACATGATCTCTAAAATCGCTAGGTGATTTATTTTTATAAACATCAGGTGCTGTAGAGTTATAGCCATTACCAAAAACAACCGCGGTAACTGATGTTCCTGTAGGCGAATTCACTGGGGCCACAGGCTGTGGTCCAAAAATATTACCCACTGAAGCACTACCATAGTCTTCTCTAACTATAGAGTTTATACCCGCTCCAGAGCCATAACTTCCTTGAACACCACCATCAACATTATACCCATAAACAAAACCTGCTGTAGTCAGCTCAATAGCTGTTTCATCACCATATTCCCATAACACGGTATTACCCGCACCAGCTTCACTCATTACCGAGGGGTTTGTTACATCTAATGCGAATAAACCTTGGCCACCTTGCCCTAAACCACTCACCAACACAGTGCGCCAGTTTTCACTATCATTTACTGTTGATGTATATACATCTTCAACAGTAGCTGTGGTATTCACAAAAAACTCATGGCTATATGTTGGGTTGGTTAATACCGACAACTTAGGCATAAGCAAATTAGGGATATAACCAAAGTCTTGGCTACCCGTATCGGCATTAAAGCCGTGCATAATGCCATCGTTAGCGCCTACATAAACCATCTTATTACGCGTAGCTGTATTGTTAAGAAAGTCTGCATATTTTAACTTTTGATACGCATTAAGACCTCTCACTGTTTTAGATGGCAAGCCTACAAAAATAGGCGTTGAGTCCACAATGTCACCTAATAACGGTGGTGTCGTATCTGTGGCGCCAGAATTTGGACGATTTCGATAAAGCCCGCCATTTTTCTCTTCCATAGCACGATCGCCACGAAGCCAACGAATTTTATCAGCCGCTGTGGCATTACTCGTATCAATTGCTCTTCTTTGATCTGGCGATAAATTAGCATAGCGGAAAGGTACACCATCACCTGAATGTGTACGTTGAGTTCCTGCTGGATCCCACTGTAGAACCGTAGTCGGCGTCATCGTAACAAGTGTTCGTGTTGTATCTGATTTTAAGCCGTTCGTTGCATCCCAACCACCTGTTAAAATATTACCTGTAGCTGGGTCTAACGGTCTCTCAACTAAGTTACCACTCCAGTTTTCGGTATCATACGAAGGCTGATACAAAGCAGAGCCTGTTACCAACGCACCACCTGATGCCGCAACACCAGATGAGGTTAATGAGCGAGCTTCAATTTCAGATAATGCATCACCCAAAGCGGTAATTAGCTCTGCTGGATTACCCGCACTTTTATAAATACCGTGTGAGTTCCAGGCCGCATGCCACATATCATCAATTTTACCTGGGCCATCGCCACCTGAGGGGTCGCCCCAATTAGCGCTGTCTCCAGGTTGTGCTCCTGTAGTTGCATTCATACCTGAACCGAAGGTTAAGGTATTACCACTTAAATCTTGATCAGGCCAATCATCATTATTGTTATCAGTTAGATTACCAACCAAACCAAAGGCCACGGTAAAGGTCACCATGTGCTGATCGGTACGTGGATCTTTTTCTGATGCTGGAACATTATTAGCCAAACCACGTAAATCTTGATGATAGTAGTGATAAGCAACATCAGCTAGGGTATTACTATACCCGTCACCGTCTCTGTTACCAACACTAGGGCCACCACCGTTCCAGTAACCATCACTCATTAGTACGGTAAAACTAGGCTGACAAGAGTACTTTATAGGCGCTCCATTAGTAGCATCCTTATAAAACTGCCCTGCTCTATTTAATGCGGTACGCAAAGGTGTACCACCGTTAGATGCTTTGCTATAGCGGTAAAAGCGGTCTAATAAAGCACTATCATGAGCACTTTGACTTGCTTGATTAGCCGCCATATAACTAGTAGAGCCACCGCCTTGGTTAATGGTGTCAAGACCATAGAAAAAGCCTGGCGCCCTAACCATTACCTGACCTACCGCCGCTTTTGCCGTTAAGATTCTTTTACGGTAATACTGAAACCAGTTAGCAATATTTTGCTTAGCCTCGCCTACCACGTTACCTGTAATAGAAAAAGACGGTGTCTTATTGGGTAGTGGCTTAACACCTGACAAATAGTCACGTAAATCTTGGGCCGAGCCTGTTAACGGAGTAGGCGTGGAATCTGCCGGAC
>CBDUPS010000054.1:0-7989 GCA_965369155.1 uncultured Spongiibacteraceae bacterium | reverse complement strand
ACAAACAAAAAAAACTGATTGGATTTTTTGTTGGTCAAATAATGAAAGCCTCGCAAGGCAAAGCCAACCCTCAACAAGTTAATACAATACTTAAACAAAAGTTAAACGGATAAATAATGAAAAAAGATAAAACAAAAGTACTCGATGAAGTATGGACAGAAGACCGTATTAAAAGCTTTTTAGATATATTGCCGCCATCAGGCGTTAATAAAGATTTTTTCTGCCTATTAAAAAGCTACCAACAAATGCGTGAAGAAGATTTTGTTGACTTAATAACCTACTTTTTAGAAGCCAAGCGCGATATTAATGCGGTGAACGAAGATGGCGAAACCATTTTGCAATATATAATACCTCATCGACGCTCTACAGAGTTTCAGAAAATATTAAAAGACGCTGGTGCCAAATAGTGGAATTAAAAATATTTTTAACGATATTTTTAACTGTTTTTTTAGCAGAGCTGGGAGACAAAACCCAGCTTGCCACTATGCTGTTTGCCGCAGATCAAACTGTTAGTAAATGGGTGGTATTTTTTGCCTCCGCTAGCGCCTTAGTGCTAGCGTCAGCCATTGGAGTTATTGCCGGATCATTACTTAGTAATATGATAAACCCCAAAATACTCAGCTATATTGCTGGAGTCGGTTTTATTGTTATCGGCCTTGTCACACTCGTCAGAACCTAAAGGATCGATTGTGTCCACTAAAACAGAGGATACATTAATTGCATAAAAAAACGTTTCTTTTGCTCGCCTTTCCTATCACCCTAATTGGCGTGATACAGCTTATATTCGCCCTATTATCACTACTGGTTTTTAGGGATAAGCAAACGCTACTTTTTTTTCTACCCTCTGTTTTTATATTATGTCTCTCCAGTGTTTTACTGTACTTTAATAAAAAAAGCCCCAAACAAAAAATTCAACACAGAGATGCTTTATTATTCTCTTGCGCCTCTTGGGTTTTGTTAGGCTTGCTAGGTGCGATTCCTATTGCATTAATTACCCACATATCAATGACCGATGCGGTTTTTGAATCGGTGAGTGCGTTAACCACGACAGGTGCCACGGTATTAACCCATTTAGACCAAATGCCCCATTCATTTTTATTGTACCGTCAATTTTTACAATGGTTAGGTGGCTTAGGTGTGGTGGTATTTGTTGTTGCTATACTGCCCATGCTTAATGTGGGGGGCATGAAATTACTCAAAAGCGAAACACCCGGCCCAATAAAAGATGAAAAACTATCTCCTCGTATTGCTAATACCGCTCACCAACTTTGGATTCTTTATATCATCATTACTGTTTTTTGCGCATTAAGTTATTACGCCGTAGGCCTTAGTGGTTTTGATGCAATCGCTCATAGTTTTTCTACAGTTTCTACCGGTGGATTTTCAACGCATGATGCCAGTATGGAATTCTTTCATAACCCCGCCGCATTAATTGTTACCAATATTTTTATGATTTTAGGCGCCACTAGTTTTGCCTTACATTTTAAAGTTTGGAAACGAAAAAACCTTTACATGTATCTACACAATGAAGAGTTGCGTACCTTTCTTTATATTATTGCTGCTCTTAGTTTATTTATTAGTGCCGTACTTATTATAGGCGCCACACATCATTCTGTTTGGCATGCCATTAATAACGCGTTGTTTCATGTTATTTCATTTATTACCAGCACCGGTTACAGCGCTGACAACATATCTACTTGGCCCAACATAACGGCTATTATTTTAGTACTCTCTGGGTTTTTAGGCGGCTGCGCGGGATCAACTGCGGGGGGAAATAAAATAATACGCAATATTTTATCTTATAAAATATTATCTCAAGAATTAAAGCAGATCATTTATCCTAATGGTGTTTTCTTTATTACCTATCAAGATAAAAAAGTTGAACCTGCCATATTAAGAACCACTATGGCATTTATGTTTACCTCAATGCTTTGCACACTTTTTTTAACTTTAGTGATCATGGCCACCGGCTTAGATTTTTGGTCTTCTTTTACCGCCGTAAGTGCCTGCATTAATGTGCTCGGCCCTGCATTTGGAGAATTAGCCAGTAACTTTCAAGCCGTGAGTGATGCTGGAACTTGGGTTTTATCCGGCACGATGATTTTAGGACGGTTAGAATACTTTACTGTTTTAGTATTATTACTCCCTACCTTTTGGCAACAGTAACCTTTTATTTTGTATTCACCATAAAATCTGCCATACGAAAAATAGACCGTTTAGTCATATTTTTTACCTCTTCTGAAGCCGCAACTTTTTCCATCGCTTTATCCCAACATAATAACCACTGATCACGGGCAGATTCCGTAATAGCAAACTTTTTATGGGGCTCTGTTAAACAGATGGTTCCATATTTTTCTTTATATAAGTGCGGCCCACCCAGCCAACCATTAAGATATTCAAATAGCTTTTGCTTTATATCGATTAATGATTCGCCATGCATTTTTCGAATATGTTCAGCCTCTGGCAACTCATCCATTGCCTCATACAGTGCGTTAGCTAAAGCTCTTACGCCCTCTTCTTTACCCAATAATTCATAGGGGGATTTCATTTAATACCTCTTAATCTACTTTTGCCCATAAAAGTAAATTATAAAGCCCACAAGCAGATAAAAACTTTGTTACGAATCAAACATTACCCACTAAAACAATGTATCTCTTTGTCGCCAAAAATATCTTTTAAGGCTATGCATCGAAAATAAAGGGGCGTAACAAGGAAGGCGTAAGGTAATAGCCGGCACAAAAGCGCCGGTTAATCTACTAACCAAGTAGGACGAATAAAGTGGCAGGTATAACCACTAGGATACTTTTGTAAATAATCTTGATGCTCAGGCTCAGCTTGCCAAAAATCACCGGCAGGAGCTAATTCTGTAACCACCTTCCCCGGCCATTTGCCTGAAGCGTCAATTGCCTGAATAAGGGATTCTGCTGTATTTTTTTGTTGCTCATTAAGATAAAAAATAGCCGAGCGATAACTTTGCCCTACATCATTACCCTGTCGATTTTCGGTACTCGGATCATGAATTTTAAAAAAGAACTTTAGTAGCTCCTCAAAGCTTATTTCATCGGTATTAAAGTTTATTTCAATCGCCTCAGCATGGCTGCCATGATGTCGATACGTGGCATTAGGCACATCGCCGCCTGAGTATCCCACACGGGTAGAGACAACCCCTGGAAGCTTACGAATAAGCTCCTGCATACCCCAAAAACATCCCCCAGCTAATAGCGCTCTTTCTATGGTCATACGGATTTATCCTATTGTTTTATGCAAAACCGACAGCTATCGCCGCCTTTTACCATACACTCGGTTTGCTCTATTTCAGCATCAAGCAATGACGATATTAAGGCAATATCTAATTGGCAAACGGCTTTATTCTCTACCGCTAAATCATGAAACACACAATTTTTAGCAATAATCTCTGATGATTGAGCCGTCGATGACTCTTGTGCAGACGAGGCAATGGTTTCGTAGCCTAGCTCTTCCATAATATGAATGACTTCTACCATTTTATCATCACTTGCCTGCATTCGTTCTTTAAACGATACCGCTAAGTCTTCACCAATGGTGGCAAACAGTTTTTGTAACTCACCCTCACTTAAACTATTGCTCACCGATTTTAACAACATGGTTGAAAACAACGCATATTGTTTAGGAAACATAGCTAAGCCGGTTTTGGTTAACTTGTAAGCACGACTGGGCCGCCCTCCAGCACTAGGCAAAATAAAAGACTCCACACAATCTAAGCCTTCTAATACCGAGATATGTTGAGTAACCGCATTACGAGAAATACCCAATAAACTTGCTAACTGATCTAGAGTTAACCCATCGCTATTATTAAGTAAATGACGTAGTGCTGCTTGTTGTCTGTAACCCAAGGATGACAGTGTTTTCATCGGGCAAGCATAGCACAAGCTCTTTAGGAATCAACTTATGCAATATATATATTGCATAAGTTATTTATAGTTTATATACTCTAAATCCAACTTAACTTTTGGAGTGTGACATTATGATTATTTTTGCTCTTGCCGCTTTTGCTCTTGCCGCTGTTGGGGGCCTCATTATGGCCACTAAAGTGCTAGCTGGAAAACCAGCTCCTTGGGCTCTATCCCTGATTCATGCACTATTAGGTGCCACAGGCTTGGTACTCTTACTATTAACGGCTATCAGCTACGAATGGCCTCTAACACTAAGCCTCTCTCTCGGTATTCTGGTTGTTGCTGCTTTAGGAGGCTTTTATCTTGCCTCTCATCACTTGCGTGGCTCTATCGCACCTAAAGGTGTTGTGCTTATTCATGCCGGTGCCGCTGTTGTAGGGGTTTTATTATTGTTAGCCGTTTATTTGCAAATATGAACCATCCTATTCATCCATTAGTGGTGCATTTTCCTATTGCCTGTTGGTCGCTCAGCACTCTGGGCGACTTGGCCACTATCTTTTTACCTTATCCGTTAGTGCCTATTATTAGCCTACTTCTCTTTGTTGGTTGCATCACTGCCATCATCGCCATGAGCGCCGGCTTATACGAAGTGAGTAAAATAAAAGATATCGAATCGATACAAAAAACCGTCGATATGCATATGTATGCCGCAGTACTTGCTTGGTGTTTTTATTGTATTAGCTTGTATTTTAGATGGGATAACCACTTTGTTAATGAGTTTAACCTCTGGGCTACATCCACCTCAGTAATCGGCTTTATTAGTTTAATGGTAGCTGGGTGGTATGGGGGAAATTTGGTTTATCGGCATGGTGTGGGAACAAGCAACAATAAAAGTTTATAGTGTTTTTAAGGCAATGGCCCAATACGCAACAAAAGACTTTCTTTATTTTTATAGGCGCAAATTAGGGCATCAATACCTAAGAAAACTATGATAAGTTCGGCGCTTACCGCAGCAATACTATTATTACTAACAAACACTAATGTAATGGCGATACTGATAAAAAGCAGCCCCAATAAAGCGGTTATTATTTGATACGATTTTTTGTTTTCTGTTTTTTGGTTTAATTTTTTTGTCATGTGACTTTTTCCTAAGCAACCAAACCCCGAGCAAAGCTATCGTGCAAAAGCCTAAAACAATATTGCTGATTATATTTTTATAAATTTTGGTAAAGCAATTAAAACCACCCCTACCAATATCAATGCCAAAGTAGCATTAACAAAGTAAGGGTAAATCATTAACACAAACCCGACACAGCCAACTGTAATATTTTTTTGCTTTTTACCGTAAATAAAATAACCAAAGCCAATACAGCTAAAAACTAAGGCTAATAACAGGTTGGTTGTATTCATCAACTATTACCTATGTTTTTTATTTTTACGTCCTAAAAAAACCATAAAAACATTTATCCAATTACCTTATTTATTATTAACCTCTAACGACCGGTCAACAATACCTTGCGTCATATCACTAAAACCTCGCCTTAACTGGCTGCCTAACAAAAAACCAACCACCGAAGAAAACCAACCCCTTAAGATAAATACAGACTCGTATTGAGTTGTATTTTTATCCACTACTGTAAGTATATGTTGACGTGAGCTTGATAAAGCGCCAAAAGGTATTTTTATACCATATTCTAAAAACTCGCCTTTTTTATTTTTAAATATGGTTTCTTTTTGCGGCATTGCCATAAACAAAAAAACCTTAACTTTCATTTTTATTGGCGAGCCTTCCTCAAACGTAGAGTCACAGGCAACAACAAACTTATTCCACAATGGGTAATCTTTTGTATTACAAATAACATCCCAAACAACCTGCTTAGGTACATTAATAGTCTCTGTGTGTTTTACTGTAAACATATTCATATTCTCTTAGTAAAATAATTAATCAACAAGCTCTATGCCTAACCCGTCTAACAAGCTTAATGCTTCATGTCTTGAAAACTTTGCTTTAGCTACATTTTTTTCTAACACATCAATATAAAAGTCAATCGACTCAGTAAAGTCAACGCCCTGTAAATTAGTTCGCATAAATAAGCTATTGGTAAAATCACAGTAACGCATCACAGAATGGGAAAAATCCCCCTCCCGAAAATCCACATCATGTAATTTACACTGATTAAGTTGTAACTCTTGCAAGGTTAAGCCAAAAAAAGAGGCATCATTTAAAATGCATTGAGTAAATTTTAGCTCAGCGTCTAAATTAAACGTAGGCCAATGGGCTTTGGTAAAGTCGACGCCTACTAACTTACACTCAGTAAAGCTCACCGCAAAAAGGCTAGAGTAAGAAAGTTTTAGTAAACTTAAATTACAATGATTAAAAGAACAATTAATAAACTTACAACGCTCAAAAAATGCCTCTGAAAAATCACAATCATTAAATTCGCACTCTTCAAACTCTGATTTTGCAACCGTGAGTAATGGCACATTTAGCTTATTAAAACTCTCTTCAAAATATTGAGTATTACTATCTATTTTTTTCATTATTACTTATTACAGTGTTATCGGTTGATTTTATGGTTATCACCTATTTACGTACCGTATTGGCTTATAGAACCTCTACTTTAGCAGTAGCCTATTCGCTGCCTACTACCCTTTTACAACACTGGCATAATTTTGTAGGCTTAACAGGTCATTTAGTATCATTTTTTAACAAGATTTTTTTAAAAGAAAACGATTATAGTTACTCTTTTTGCTAATCAGCGTAGAATAGTTGCCTTTATAATACTCTTTTAGCTACAACACTTCTTGGCAAAAGCTTTAACAAAATTACTCTCACTTAGTATCACGTTATTCTGTTAACCGCAGCCTAAAGCCACCTATGCAAAACCACGGAAACCCCATGAACATCGTCATTTTATCTCGTAACCCTAAACTTTACTCTACAAAGCGTTTAAGTGATGCCGCCAAAGAACAAGGCCATGACGTTAGAATACTCGACACGTTAAAGTGCTATATTGATATTGCCTCTGAAAAACCCACCCTTTGGTATAAAGGCAAAAAAGTTGAAGACATTGATGCCGTTATCCCCCGAATTGGCGCTAGTATCACCTCCTATGGCTCATCGGTGATACGCCAATTTGAAATGATGGGAACCTACTGTTTAACCGAGTCTCTAGCGCTGACTCGCTCTCGGGATAAGCTGAGATCATTACAGCTTTTATCCCGTAAAAATATCGGCTTACCTAAAACTGGTTTTGCCCATGCTACCGACAAAGCTAACGACCTAATTAATATCGTTGGTGGCGCACCCTTAGTAGTAAAACTTTGCTCTGGCACTCAAGGCAAAGGCGTTATTCTTGCCGAAACCAAAAAAGCCGCTGAAAGTGTTATTGATGCCTTTAGAGAGCTACACGCCGACTTTATGGTGCAAGAGTTTATTAAAGAGGCCGGTGGTGCTGACATTCGCTGTTTAGTTATTGGCAATAAAGTGGTTGCCGCTATGCAACGCACAGCCCCGGCGGGTGAGTTTCGCTCTAATTTACACCGCGGCGGTACCGCTCAACTGGTAAAACTTACCGCCAAAGAAAGAAAAACCGCTATTAACGCAGCAAAAGCCATGGGCTTAAATGTTTCTGGGGTGGATTTATTACGCTCTTCTCGCGGCCCTTTAGTGATGGAGGTAAACTCCTCCCCCGGCTTAGAAGGCATAGAAGCTGCAACCGGTATTGATGTGGCAGCATTAATTATTGGCTTTATTGAAGACAACGCCAAACCCTACAGTAAGCGAGGCAACCGTGGCTAAAAAAAGTGGTATCACTAACTCAAGTATTACTATCGGAAAAACCGTTGTTGAGCCAGGTAACACTAAAATAATTAACATTCCCTTAGCGCCACTTGCCACTCATGACGAACTATCCATGAGTGTTTATGTAAAAGTCGGCAAAAAAGCAGGGCCTGTTATGTTTGTTTGTGCGGCGATTCATGGTGATGAGCTTAACGGTGTTGATGTTATTCGCCGTTTGGTAACGCACCCTGCCCTAAAACGTATGTCGGGAACACTACTGGCAATCCCCATTGTTAACGTTCACGGCTTTTTGCACCAAACTCGAT
This sequence comes from uncultured Spongiibacteraceae bacterium, assembly GCA_965369155.1. Classification (GTDB taxonomy): domain Bacteria; phylum Pseudomonadota; class Gammaproteobacteria; order Pseudomonadales; family CBDUPS01; genus CBDUPS01. Next base: position 7 of record CBDUPS010000054.1, on the reverse strand, counting down.
ATCTACC
>CBDUPS010000053.1:0-8033 GCA_965369155.1 uncultured Spongiibacteraceae bacterium | reverse complement strand
GGTGTATTAAAAGCTGTGGCGGCAGCTAATGGCCCCATTCGTGATTTATTAATAGGTAAAGATGCGGCAGATCAAAAAGCCATCGACCAAGCAATGATTGATGCTGACGGTACAGAAAACAAAGCCACCTTTGGGGCGAATGCTATTTTGGCCGTATCCCTTGCTGCGGCAAAAGCGGTAGCTATCGAAAAAGGTATTCCACTGTATCAGCATATTTCCCAATTAAATGGCACCCCTGGGGTGTACTCTATGCCACTGCCTATGATGAATATCATTAACGGTGGTGAGCACGCTGATAACAATGTCGATATTCAAGAGTTTATGGTGCAGCCGGTTGGTGCCGCCTCTTTTGCTGAAGGCTTGCGTTGTGGCGCTGAAATTTTTCATGCGTTAAAAGCGGTATTAAAAGCTAAAGGATTAAATACAGCAGTAGGGGATGAAGGGGGCTTTGCGCCTAATTTACCGTCAAATGAAGCGGCGCTAGAAGTGATTGCCCAAGCAGTTTCTGATGCCGGTTATACCTTGGGTAAAGATGTGACTTTAGCGTTGGATTGTGCGGCTTCTGAATTTTACAAAAATGGTAAATACGATTTATCAGGGGAAGGGCAAGTATTTGATGCACCCGGTTTCTCGGATTACTTAAAAATGTTGACCGAAAAATATCCTATCGTATCGATTGAAGATGGTATGGACGAAAGTGATTGGGACGGTTGGGCAGATTTAACAGCTAAAATTGGAGATAAAGTACAGTTAGTGGGTGATGATTTATTTGTTACCAATACTAAAATTCTTAAAGAAGGTATTGATAAGAATATCGCTAACTCTATTTTGATTAAGTTTAATCAGATCGGTACGCTAACAGAAACATTAGAAGCCATTCAAATGGCTCAAAAAGCCGGTTATACCGCAGTTATCTCGCATCGCTCTGGTGAAACCGAAGACAGCACAATTGCTGATTTAGCCGTGGCTACATCTGCAGGGCAAATAAAAACCGGTTCATTATGTCGCTCTGATAGAGTGGCAAAATATAACCGATTGCTGCGCATAGAAGCGGAATTAAAAAATGTGCCTTACCGTGGCGGCAAAGAGTTAAAGCATTAAAATACCGTGTTACCAAAAGCCCACATTAAGTGGGCTTTTTACACTTAAGGGCTAACGTTATAAAAAAATGAGCTAATCACTTATAGTAGATAGCCTCAAGGCAAAAACCTTTTTAGAATGAGCGCATAATAATGAAAAAAATGATGATAGACCTATGCGTTGGTTAACGGCATTTTTACTTTTACTTTTAGTAGGATTGCAATTTCGCCTTTGGGTGGGAGAGGGAAGTATTGGTTATATCGTTCAGCTTAAAAGAGAAATAGCCCAGCAAAAACAAGAAAACGCAAAACTAAATAGGCGTAATCAAAAACTGTATGCCGAAGTAAAAGAATTAAAGTCAGGTCTTGATGGTATTGAAGAGCGGGCTCGTTTAGAACAAGGTTTAATTAAAGAGGGTGAAACCTTTTATTTAGTGATTGAAGAAAAGCCCACGACAAAAGAGATTGATGATGCCTCAAAGGATATTCAGATGATTGAGGCAGGGGTGTCTGATGAGTAATGCCTTATGGGTGGTTGTACCTGCCGCGGGTATTGGAGCACGAGTTGGCGGTGATAAGCCTAAGCAGTATCAAACTCTGCATGGCAAAGCGATTCTTGAGTGGACACTAGAGCGGTTATTAAATATACCGTGTATTGCTGGGGTGGTGGTAGTCTTAGCAAGCGATGATACATGGTGGTCTACGTTATCGGTGGCACATCATCAAAGAATAATAACAACCACCGGTGGTGACACCCGAGCTCATTCTGTTATCAACGGCATAAAAGCATTACCTAATACTGTGGCTAATAATGATTGGCTGTTAGTACACGATGCCGCAAGGCCCTGTGTGACACAGGCTGAAATTAGTAAGTTAATAGAGGCGGTTCAACATAGCGCTGTGGGTGGATTGCTGGCTTTGCCGGTAACCGACACCATTAAACACGTTAATGATGCAGCAGAGGTAGAAAAGACACTTAACCGCAATCAATTATGGCGGGCGCTAACACCGCAAATGTTTCCGCGGCAGCTTTTATTAGATGCATTAAAAACACATGTGGCCACCGCCCATTTAATAACCGATGAATCCTCGGCCATTGAAGCCCAAGGATTACAGCCTTTAGTGGTAACAGGTTCAGAGCAAAATATAAAAGTCACGTGGCCTGAAGACTTAGCCTTGGCCGCTTTTTATTTACAAGGAGAGACACAAAAGTGATTCGTATTGGTCAGGGCTATGATGTCCATCGTTTTGGTGAGGGCAACAGCATTGTGTTAGGTGGCGTTTCTATCGACTTTCATGCGGGTTTTGTCGCGCACTCTGATGGTGATGTGCTTATTCATGCCTTATGTGATGCGTTATTAGGAGCGCTTGCTTTAGGGGATATTGGTCAGCACTTCCCTGATACCGATCCTATTTACGCCAATGCCAATAGTCGTGATTTGCTGGCTCATGTGTACGCGATTATTCAGGGCGGTGGTTATCAGTTAGTAAATGCGGATATGACGATTTTAGCCGAAGCTCCCAAAATGATGCCGCATATTATGGCAATGCGCAGTCATATCGCCGCCGATTTACAATGCTCGGTTGATCAGATAAGTGTTAAAGCCACCACCACAGAGAAGTTGGGCTTTGTGGGTAAGGGTGAGGGCATTGCAGCACAAGCGGTGGTTTTATTAGAGCAATCGCTATGAGTGACGGCCCCCCATTAATGCAGCAAAGTGATGTGACTCCTGAATCGCTTAATCCATCTATTTATGCCTACGGTGAGCCATTAGCAACCGGTTCTTTAAAGCAGAAGCCAGAAGACTTTATCGTGGTTGAGAATTTAAAGCATGAGTTAACCGATGATGGCGAGCACCTTTGGGTTGAGGTAGAAAAAAGGCAAAAAAACACCACAGATTTATTGCATTACTTGCAAAGAAACACAGGGGTTAATACCCAGCATATTGGCTATGCCGGCATGAAAGACCGGCAAGGGATTACCCGACAGTGGTTTAGTATTCCCTGGGGGGCGCGTAAAGAGATTCCCCTATGGAAGTCAGAAGACGGGATAACGGTTGTTACTAGCCGCCGCTCACAAAAAAAATTGCGCCGAGGCGAGCATGGCGGCAACCATTTTACCATTGTGCTAAGAGATGTTGAGGGCGATGAGCACGATTTACAGCGGCGTTTGCAAGGGGTAAAAACACAGGGCTTTCCTAATTTATTTGGCTTACAGCGCTTTGGTTATGGCGGCAGTAACTTACAACAGGCAGAGGCCTTATTTTTACAGGGCACGGGAGCTGGGCAACGACACAAGCGTGGTATGTTGTTATCGGCGGCGCGGTCGTATATTTTTAATCAGGTGCTTTTTTCACGTATCGAGGACAATAACTGGAACCATTATCTGCTAGGGGATTGTTTGCTTGATAAAACAGAGCGGCGCGTTGTATTAGAAGATAAAAGCGAAGGAGAAGCGGTAATTGTCTCAGGGAATGGCTATAATACAGGCCCTTTATGGGGTATGGGGAAATTAGCCTCAACTGATAGAGTAGAACAATTAGAGCAATCGATAGCTGATAAATACCCTTTATTTACCCAAGGGTTAGAAACTGCAAAAATGAAGCAAACCAGGCGTAGGCTATGTGTTGTTCCACAAGATTTTAATTGGGAGTTTAAACACGAGACCCCCACAGATAAAAAACAATTACATTTGAGTTTTTCTTTGCCCGTAGGCAGTTATGCTACCTCTTTGTTAAGAGAATTATTAAAAGCACAGGAGAGGTAAAAATGAAGAGTGAGAGAACGTAGTAGTGCAAAAATTAAGTTTTGAAGGTTTAGGAATGAATTCTCGCAGAACGCGAGAAAAACTTATCCAACGATTAAAAGATCAGGGTATTACTGATAATGACGTATTAGACGTTATGCTTAATACACCACGTCATCTTTTTTTAGATGAGGTGTTAGCCTATAGAGCCTACGACGATGTGTCGCTGCCAATTGGTTTTAATCAAACATTATCCCAGCCTTATATTGTGGCTCGCATGACAGAGCTTTTATTAAGACAAGGGCCGTTAAGTCGCGTTCTTGAAATAGGCACAGGCTCTGGATATCAAACTGCCGTGTTATCACAACTGGTTGAGCGGGTGTATTCTATTGAGCGAATTAAATCGTTACAGCAAAAAGCCCGAGAACGGCTGCGTAAATTAAAAATAAAAAATGTACACTTTTACCATAGTGATGGCTGCCTAGGCTTTGAACTAAAAGCCCCTTACGATGGCATTATTACTACCGCAGCACCCGCCGAAGTACCGCTTTCTTTGTTAGAGCAATTGGCCGTGGGTGGTCGATTAATTATTCCGGTAGGTGAGGATAACGATCAGCACCTTAATGTGATTGTTCGTACCGAAACAGGCTTTGAGCGGCAAATAGTAGAGCCGGTAAAATTTGTTGAGCTAAAATCAGGGCTGGTAAGTTAACTGCGTCTTATTTAGCATTTTTATACGTTAAAAAATGCGCCAAGCAAAAGACCAATATAATAAAAAAAGAGAGCATTATGGATAAGGGAATAGAAGAAAACTTTCCTAAACGGAATTTTATTGGATTTATTTTATTGTTTTTAAAGGGTATGGCTATGGGGGCGGCAGATATTGTTCCCGGCGTCTCTGGTGGTACCGTTGCCTTTATCTCAGGCATTTATGATGAGTTAGTTACCTCATTAAAAAATGGCCCTAAAAGTCTATTGGTTTTAGTAAAAGAGGGGCCGGTTGCCTTTTGGCATCAATCAAACATGGCCTTTTTTATGGTATTGGGTTCAGGCTTAGTTACCAGTTTAATACTGTTTGCCTCTCTTATTCATACACTGTTAGATACACACCCCATACAAATATGGTCGCTGTTCTTTGGTTTAATTATTGCCTCGGTTATTTATATTTGGTTACAGGTGCCTAACAAGTTTGCTCTTACCTCGTGGCTTACGGTATTGCTTGGGGCGCTACTAGGCTTTGGAGCAACACTTTTACCTGCTATGCCTTTAGAGCCATCATTAATAATGTTCTTTTTTGCAGGAGCCTTTGCGATATGCGCCATGATATTACCCGGCATTTCTGGGGCTTTTATTTTGCTATTACTCGGCATGTATATACCGGTAACTGCCGCACTTAAGGGTTTTGATTTACCTATAATTGTAGTGTTTGCCTTAGGTTGTGGCTGTGGTTTGTTGGCGTTTTCACAGTTGCTTTCATGGTTGTTTCATACTTATCGACAAACTACATTATTACTGATGACCGGCTTTTTAATCGGCTCACTTAATAAAATATGGCCTTGGCAAATTAGTAATTTATCCCCAGAGGGAATCCCCATTCCCCGCAATGTGTTACCTAGTGACTATGCCTTAGCGCTAGGGCAAAGTGCCTCATTATCTAGTGCTTTGGCTTGTATGCTTTTAGGTATTGTGTTGCTATTAGGTTTTGAATTCTTAGGTAGTTATTTAAAGAAAACATCCTAAGCTATTTTTGCAAAAGGGTTTTGAATGGGGTTAAGGGCAAGCACGTCTATAGTAAAACTAATGGCACTGTTATTGAGCGTGCTATTTTTTGCCGGCTGTGCCAGCTCCTCAAATGATGGGTGGGTCGAATCCTCACCGCCGGCTTATCGTGTTGTAGGGCAGCCAACTAATCAATTTCATGTGGTATCAAAAGGCGAAACACTTTTTTCTATTTCCCGCCGCTATAATCTAGAGGTAAAAGCACTGGCTCGGGCTAATAGTCTTTCGCCGCCGTATTTGTTATCTATTGGTGATGAGCTGTCATTAAACACACGTAGTAAAACAGCCTATACACCGCTATCACAACAATACACGATAAAAAAAGGCGATACGCTTTATGCTATTGCCCAGCGTTATGGCATATCTTATCGCGAGGTGGCCACCGCTAATGGTATTGGTTATCCCTACCACCTAAAGCCTGGGCAAAAAATAACAATCCCAATACAACGGCCGGCTTCACACAAAGTGCAAAGGGGTGAAGCACTTTATGATATCGCATGGCGTTATGGCATTGATTACCGAAGTTTAGCGGCAAAAAACAATATCAAAGCCCCTTATACTATTTACCCAGGGCAGATACTCACATTGCAAGGCAGTGCTGCTACAAAACCCGTGGTGGCCACTAAAAAAAGCAGCCCTAGCAAAACCAGTGCACCACCTAAAGTGGTTAAAGCCCCAACAAAACCCACTGCACCTGTTAGCAAACCCGTTAAAAAGGCCATTGTTACCCCTGTGGTTGTGGCGGTAAAACCGGTATCGGGGGAGGGGTGGTTATGGCCGGCTAAGGGTGAGGTTATTAACGGGTTTAAGGCAACGGGTAAAATAAATAAAGGAATTGATATAGCCGGCAACAGAGGCGACTCGGTAATGGCAACTAAATCGGGTGTGGTGGTTTATGCCGGAAGTGGCTTAACCGGTTATGGAAAACTACTTATTGTGAAACATAGTGACATATATCTCAGTGCTTATGCTCATAATAATCGCCTTTTAGTGAAAGAAGGTGATAAGGTTAGCAGAGGCCAAAAGATAGCAGAAATGGGCTCAACAGGGGCGAATCGCGTTATGTTGCATTTTGAAATTCGCAAAGAAGGTAACCCCATTAACCCACAAAATCTGCTGCCAAAATAATAATAAAAAAGTGACACGAGCCACGAGCAATGCATTTGTTAATGTACTCAAGGAAGGCTTGTATAGAGGAAGAGCAATGAACGACGATTTACTTGAAGCTGAATTAATACTTGATGAGGGCCCTGACATCGAGGAAATAGATGAGCTTGATGATCAGCCGTTAACAACAGTAGACGATACTCGGATACAGAAAAGCCTAGATGCTACCCATATTTATTTAACCGAAATTGGCTTTAATCCTTTATTAACAGCAGAAGAAGAAGTGTATTTTGGTCGCCTAGTGATTAAAGGTGATGAAGACGCCCGCAAAAAAATGATTGTGAGTAATTTGCGTTTAGTGGTTAAAATTTCACGCCGTTACTTAAATCGTGGCCTTAGCTTATTAGATTTAATCGAAGAAGGTAACTTAGGCTTAATACGGGCAGTAGAAAAATTTGACCCCGAAAAAGGCTTTCGCTTTTCAACCTACGCTACTTGGTGGATACGGCAAACGATTGAGCGGGCTTTAATGAACCAAACCCGTACCATTCGCTTACCCATTCATGTGGTGAAAGAGCTTAATATCTATTTGCGGGCCGCCCGTGAGCTAAGCCAAAAGTTAGACCACGAGCCTACAGCGGATGAAATTGCCGAAATGCTAGATAAACCCGTTGAGAATGTGCGCAAAATGCTTAAGCTCAATGAGCGGGTAAGCTCTATAGATAGCCCTATTGGTTCAGAGTCAGATCGTTCGTTAGTAGATACCATTGCAGACGAGCAAGTATTAGATCCTTCAGACCTTCTGCAAGATGCCAATATGAAAGAAAATATTATCTCGTGGATTCAAAGTTTAAATGAAAAACAAGCTGAGGTTATTTCCCGTCGTTTTGGCTTGATGGGTTACGACCCCAGCACTTTAGAAGAGGTGGGTAAGGCCATTGGTTTAACTCGCGAACGCGTTCGGCAGATACAGGTGGATGCGCTACGTCGCCTGCGTCGCACCATAGAAACAGAAGGTTTATCAAGCGAATCTATTTTTGATGACTATTAAATTTACCTCGATGTAAGCCTTTCGCCCGTCGCTTTGTGCGATATCTCTTACACTTGCTGTGAGTATAATACCCTAGTTCAGCTAGGGTTTTTTTCTTTAAAGCTCCTATCTTATTGATTTTAATTAAATTTTTATATTTGTTTTTTTACGATACGGTTTTTATCTTAAAACCTAAGAACAAAATGTTAAAAAAATCAGTATATTAACTCCTAAGCGAATGGATTCGCAGAGTGCTTCACGGAAGAAGCACTACACGGAAGTAGCAAAATAA
>CBDUPS010000052.1:0-8038 GCA_965369155.1 uncultured Spongiibacteraceae bacterium | reverse complement strand
TATTGTTGATATTGAAAAAGATGTGCTTGAGGCAAAAAGCGCTGAAAATAATACAATAGCTGAGCCTGTTATTGATGAAGGTGAACGAGCTCTTGAGAAATCAAATCCTGCCTCAAAAGTAGAGCCAACCCCAACCCAGGTGTCAGCATCCATTTCTGAGGCAAGACCAAGTAAAGATGTTCATGCAGGTCCTGCCGTACGAATGATGGCAAGAGAGCTTGGTGTCGATTTAGGATTAGTTGCAGGTTCAGGTCCTAAGCAACGTATATTGAAAGAAGATTTACAAGGTTATGTAAAACAACGGTTATCTGAATCTCAGTCAGGCGGGGGAGCTGTGACCGGTACAGGCATTCCTTCAGTCCCTGAAATTAATTTTTCTCAATTTGGCGAAATAACAACCGAAAAATTATCACGTTTACATAAAGTTACAGCAACAAACATGCACCGTAGTTGGCTTAATGTTCCCCATGTTACTCAGTTTGATGATGCTGATATTACGGATCTTGAACAGTTTAGACAGTCGTTAAAAGCAGAGGCAGAAAAGCGTAAAACCAAAATCACCCCATTACCTTTTTTGCTGAAAGCTTGTGCCGCGGCACTTAAAGCAAACCCAGCATTCAATGCATCGCTTCATGCTGATGGAGAACAAATAGTATATAAACATTATGTACATATCGGTATTGCGGTGGCGACACCGGCTGGACTAATGGTTCCGGTTGTGCGTGATGTGGATAAAAAAACCATATGGGAGCTTGCTCAAGAAACAGCTGAGCTAGCGCAAAAAGCTAAAGATAGAAAGCTATCACCTGATGAAATGCAAGGTGGCTGTTTTACCATATCAAGTCTTGGCAGTATGGGTGGTACAGGCTTTACTCCTATTGTGAATACCCCTGAAGTAGGTATTTTAGGTGTGTCAAAATTAGCAATAAAGCCGGTATGGAATGGTTCTGAGTTTGAACCTAAAAAAATGCTACCACTATGTTTGTCTTATGATCATCGCGCTGTTAATGGTGCTGATGCCGGTGAGTTTATGACTTTTTTAGTAGAAGTGCTTAAAGATATTAGGCGACTATCACTGTAGTATTTTTTACCGCGTAACTTTTAAAACAAAGGAAATAAAATGTTTAGTCATATTATGATTGGTTCCGACGATGTTAAAAAATCTAAAGTTTTCTATGATGCTATATTAGGTGCTTTGGGGCATAAGCCTGGTGTAATAGATGATAAAGGCCGCTGTTTTTATATTACGGATACGGGTATTTTTGCTATAACTAAACCGATTAATGGTGAGCCTGCCTCCCATGGTAATGGTAGTACTGTAGGTTTTGCCGCGGGTAGCCCTGAGTTAGCCAATGCATGGCATGCAGCAGGATTGGCCAATGGTGGTACCGATTGTGAAAATCCACCTGGGGTTCGTGAGGCAGGGTTAGGAAAAATATATCTTGCTTACTTAAGAGATCCATCAGGTAATAAAGTGTGCGCTCTACATAGAATGCCATAAACACAAAGTATGGTAGCCACTAAATTCTTTATGCTTAAAGGTGTTCCAGCGCAGCGTTGGAATACCTTTTTTATAACCACTAAGACGTAATTAAAAGAATAATAAAAAATGCGTTAATATGTGATGTTTAAAATATATTTTCAGTAAATAGCCAATGCTAAAAACAATAAGGACAAAATTTAATGCTGAATAATATTCAAGCACTAAGAGCATTGGCAGCATATTTAGTGGTTTTTTATCATGTGCGTAATATATATAAAAGCTTAGGCGGAGACCAAGAGTGGTTTTTCTCGCTCAGTTCTTTTGGTTTTTCTGGCGTTGATGTTTTTTTTGTTATTAGTGGTTATGTTATTGCGCTGTCGTTATATGATAATAAAAAAACGACTACTGGGGCTTTAATTTATGCTCAAAAAAGGCTTTCACGAATTTATCTAGGTTATTGGCCATATTTCTTTATGGTTCTGCTTATGGCCGTAACAGTCAATTATAGAAATGGTATTGAGAGTTTTGATTTATGGAATTCATTTTTATTACTGCCTATCGATCCCAGAGCAGGTGACGGCATTCCAGTTTTAGGCGTGTATTGGACATTAACATTTGAATTGTTTTTTTATCTTATCTGTACGGCGATATTCTTTATAAATAAAAAAGTCTTTAATGCTTTGTTATTAGCGTATGCCATCTTTATTTTGAGTCAGTGGTATTACGGCCCCAAGGTAAATCGTTTTACTTTACTGGGCTTTTTTTCTTTTCCATTAATTCTTGAGTTTTTGCTAGGTTGGTTTGTTTTTTTATTAAGGAATTATTTGTTTAATAGGTTTTTGCTTCCTCTATGGGGTAGTTTGTTTTTAGGGGTGGTTTATTTTATTTTAACAACAGACCCTAAGGCTGGTGGCATGATGAGAGTCTATGCTTATGGGGGGATGGCTGTTTGTTTGTTATGTTTTTTTGCCGCTCTTGAGGTTAATGATATTTATAAAGCTAAAGGTTTACTGGTTAAGTTAGGAGATGCCTCTTACTCTATTTACTTAAGCCATTTACTTATTATGTTCTTAATAAGTAATTTGGGTTTAGTCGGTTACATGCGAAGAACGTTGGACTTTAATATAGCCGAGCTTTATGTTTTGGTGGTATGTGTTTTTGTTGGTGTGTTTTCTTTGGTGTTTTATAAGTACATAGAATTACCTTTATATAAATTAGCCTGTAAAGGTATCTATTTGTGGACGAAGCCTAAAGTAATGCTTCCTGCTGATAAGTAATAAAGCTTATTTTACTCAAACCATTGTTTTCTAGTGCGTGAATAAAGCGCAGTGTTTTTAAACCATCAAACCAGAGATGAATGTGCTTCATTAATGCGCTTGGTGATCGGCTTTGCGCTAAAAACCCGTTCATGTTTTTTTCAAAATTAAGCGCTAGTAACCCGGCGATAATTTTTTTATCTAGTGAGTCCATCCAGTTAATGTGATGACCCTTTAGGTATAGTAGAGTTTCTTCATTAATGTTATTAACCCAGTTAAGCCACTCTTTTAATAAAATAAAAACCTTGGGGTTATAAAAGCGAAGCTCCTCTTCGGGCGAGTCACTTAACATCCACAGGCTAACAGCAGGGCCTGTACCAAAGGGTGTTCGATTGGATAAGCGAGACTCAATGGTAATTATAGGTTCTATTAAAGATTCAATAACGCCTGTTTTGGCTAGTTTATTTAATAAGTGAAAGTCTTCCCCTGCGGCCAGTTTAGGAAAGCCTCTTACCTTTCCATAATGTTGGGCATTTATAGTTAAAATGCTGCCAATGGTATGAAAGGCATAAGGAGATTTTGCGTAAGCTAAGCCATCTACATAATGTTGTAACCATGCTTCATAGAGCATTGTTACCTTATTGAGTTTTTTGTTGTTTGTGCTTGGTGCGTGAGTAAAGGGGAATAACAAAGCAGAGATATCATTACTTTTATTGCTACAGGATAAAAAATAATTATCGGGAAACGTTACATCCATATCGGTTGTAAATATCCAAGGGCTTTTTATCTTCTTTTTATTAATAAGTTGAGCGGCGATATCAGCACCTATTTTTCTAGCTAAACCCACACCTTCTTTTTTAGGGATGGGGGTGTGGCAGCGATCAATGATTAACAGTTGCTGTTTGTGGTTGATGGTAAGCAACGTGGCATTTTGTTTTTCTGTGATAATAGGTAATGTACTTTTTAGATAGGTAAGTAATGTAAGGTAATCTTTGCTTAAGGGTTTATCATCAGGGCAATTGATAATTAAAATAATACAGCATGATGTCTCGATAGGTATGCTGTGTTGTAAGGCATTCCAAGAGACAACGGTTTCGTTGTAGCTAGGTACCACCAATACATAATCAAAGGATTGTGTAATAAGTTCACTATATTGAATTTCAGGTTCAGCATAATTGTGTAGATATTTTTCTAAAGGACTCATAAATTAATGTAGCGCCGCCCGTATGGGGAGATGTTTAATTATTTCAGCTTCTATGCCCAATAGCTCTGCAGCGCGGGCATCTACTTCGTTAATAGGAAAGTAAAGCTTAGCGAGGTTAGAAAACTCTTGATAATGACGTTGTTCGGATGTGGCGATTGAGGTGTAAAAGTTTTTTAAATAGCCAGGTTCTAAAGCCTCAGCAATTAACCCAAAGCGTTCAGCACCACGGGCTTCAATAATAGCTCCAGTTAAAAGCCGGTCTAAAAAATACGCTTCTGTACCCTTACGTGTGTTTTTAAGAAACTCGATCACGTAAAGGTCTTTAGTGTCGGAGGCTAACTGTAAACCTTTCTCGAGTATGATTTTAATCACTTGGCGAAAGTGGGTCATTTCCTCTACGGCGAGTTCGCTCATCGCTAAAACAAGCTCAGGGCGGTCAGGGTAATGGGAAATCATCGAGATGGCAAAGCCGGCAGCCTTTTTTTCAGCAGAGGCATGATCAAGTAAAAAGGTATCAAAGTTGGCAAGTACCGTTTTAGTCCAAAGATCTGGAGTGGAAAACTGCAAGATGCTCATTGTAAAAGCTCCATAGAAACACATAAAAATGCGGTAAAGCAGCTATTATACTGAGATAAAACGAAAGTTTTTTTACTTTTCTATGAGAGCTGCTATAACCTGTTTATAATAGGGCGTATTTGATGATAAAAAGACAAGGATAACTAATGATAATCAAGCCAAAAGTTCGTGGTTTTATGTGTACAACAGCGCATCCGACAGGATGCGAGGCCAGTGTTCGTGAGCAAATCGCCCATGTGAAGGCTGGGGGAGAAATTAAAGATGGCCCTAAAAATGTGTTAGTTATTGGTGCTTCTACAGGCTATGGTTTGGCATCTCGTATTACAGCAGCCTTCGGTGCTGGTGCAAAAACCATTGGTTTGTTTTTTGAGCGCCCAGGCAGTGAAACCAAGCCCGGTACAGCCGGTTGGTATAATTCAGCCGCTTTTCATAAAGCAGCCGAAGAAGAAGGCCTTTATGCAAAAAGCTTCAATGGTGATGCGTTCTCTAACGAAATGAAAGAACGAGTTATTAAGCTAATAAAAGAAGACTTAGGTAAAATTGATTTAGTAATTTACAGTCTAGCATCGCCACGCAGAGAAGACCCTAATACGGGTGAAGTGTATAAATCGACGCTAAAGCCGATTGGTAAGTCGGTTACTAACCACACACTCGATACCGATAAAAAACTGATTAAAGAAGTGACATTAGAAGCTGCCACGCAAGAAGAAATCGATGGCACTATTGGAGTTATGGGTGGCGCGGACTGGGAAATGTGGATTGATGCGTTGGCAAAAGCGGATGTATTATCTGATAACTGTAAAACTACGGCATACACTTACCTAGGTGATAAAATCACCTGGGATATTTATTGGGAAGGTACCATTGGTCAGGCGAAGAAAGACTTAGATATTACAGCTAGCCGACTCAATGAAAAATATGCCTCTAGTGGTGTTGCCTCTTATGTATCAGTTTTAAAGGCGGTGGTCACTCAAGCAAGTTCAGCTATTCCTATTATGCCTTTATATTTGGCATTATTATTTAAAGTAATGAAAGAGCAAAATATTCATGAAGGCTGTATTGAACAAATTAACCGCTTATTTCGTGATCGTTTGTATGCCGATAAACCATTAAAAGATGATGCGAATCGCTTTAGGGTTGATGAGTTAGAGTTACAAGATGCGGTACAAAAGCCGATAGAGGAAATGTGGCCTAAAGTTACCAACGAAACCATTGACGAGCTAACAGATTTTGATGGCTATCAAGAAGAGTTTTTGAGGCTGTTTGGCTTTGGTTTTGCAGGAGTCGACTATGAAGCGGATGTTGATCCAAACGTACAAATTAAAGCATTAGTTGAATAATGAAAAAGGGGCCTCAATTGAGGCCTTTTTTATTAGTGCTTTTGTTTGTAGTGTTTTAAGAGTTTATTTTTTATGAGTGAATTAATTACCGGAACAGTTAAAAAGCTCTCTCCTTTAGTAACGAGAGTTACCGCAGCTAATGCGGGCTTGATGACAGGCCCTGGAACCAATACATGGGTAGTGGGGCATGAGAGTGCCGCAGTGATTGATCCGGGCCCTGTGGATGAGAGACATATAGCTAATATTTTATCATCTGTTAAGTCGATAGGCTGGATATTGGTAACACATACCCATCCGGATCATTCTCCTGGAGCGAAAATTTTATCAGAGAAAACCGGTGCCCCTATTATTGGGGCCACACCACCGGATGATCGGTTTCAAGATAAAACATTTAAGCAAACGATAGACTTATTTGATGGATATGAGTTGTCTACCAATGCGTTTACCTTAAAAGCTATTTATACCCCAGGTCATGTCAATAATCATTATTGTTTTCTGCTACAAGAAGAGAATATGGTGATGACAGGAGATCATATTATGCAGGGCTCAACGGTGGTGATTATTCCACCGGCAGGAGATATGCAGGATTATATTCACTCATTAAAAAAGTTAGCTGATTTGCAGCCTCAGTTTTTAGCACCGGGTCATGGCTTGCTAATAGATAATGCAACGGCAGAAATAAATAAAATAATATCACATCGTTTAAAGCGAGAAGCATTAGTTATAGCGGCATTACAACGTAACCCATCAAGCTCTTTATCTCAATTAACTTCAATTGTTTACCATGACGTAGATAAACGGTTATGGCCGATGGCAGAGCTATCATTATGGGCGCATTTATTAAAATTAGAAAAAGAAGCAAAAGCACATTGTAATGATGGGCAATGGAGTCTTTTAGAGGGGTAAGTTACTGAGGGGTAAGTGTTGTTTTTTGTAAGAAACAAATATTGCCATCGTCCCATCCGTAAAGAGTAATAGGGTCATGTACGTTGCCTTTACTATAACCAAGCCACCATGATTTATCATCTAGAGATTTTAATGACCACAAGTAACCATCAGGTCGCTGCAATAAACCTACCCCAGTAACTATATTGTCGTTATTAACTATTAACACAGCGGGTAATGGCTTTTTATTTTTTGGGTACCAGGCAGAGCCGGTTATTTTAAAGTCTTGTAATGGATTAGATAGCTTCTCTTCATTGGTTAAATAATTCATGGGTGATTTTTGAATGGTATTTATATTTGAAAGACATGTTGTTTGGTTATTTATTTGAGTAATAGGCTTGCCGACAAGCTGTCCATAAGGTGAGCCAAATATTCCCCACTGTTGTTTTTGTAAAAAATCACCATGCTGTTTTGGGTAGTTTCGTTTTCCTAATAGATCCCAATGGGTGATACGTTGTCGTACGGCTTTATAAGAGTAGGCATGTGCTAATACTGCAGACTCTGCTTGTGCTAGGAGGCTGGTTTTTTTACTAAAGTCTTTAATGCTGCTTATACTATAAGCACCTAAAGAGAAAGACCACACAAGCATAAGAGTGATGGTTATTAGTTTTCTTTTGGGTTTGTCTTTATTTAAAAAATACAGTAACAAAAATAAGCCTAACCAAAAAATAATTACAATGGTTTGATAGCGATCTCCTGCAAAACTGTTGGGAGTAAAGCTTCTGCCAACGGCAGTAGAGCTGGCAACACCCAAGGCAAAAAGAGTAGTGGTTATAGAAAAAATAATATGTTTGTTTGGTTGGGATTTTTTCCAATAAAAAAAACAAAGAGCTAGAAAGTAAAAAATAGCTAACCAAGCGATACTACCAGCAATGATAAGGTGGCTTTTACTTAATGGAGCCCCTAAAAAGCCTCCTAGATAACGCAGTGTACTATAAAAAAAACCAGCCAATAAAATATACCAAGGTGGGAGTTCTATATCGAGTTTAGAGAAATCTGGGCCTGCGCCACCTATGCCGGGTAAATAAATAAAACCCATTAAAACTAAAACAGAAAATAATAGTAAACTAATTTTATATTGACGATTAAGTAAGGCAACCAATGGGAAGCAAATCCATAAAATAAAGCCACTAAAAGAGGAGTAGCTAGAAAAAAGTGCTGCAGTCACAAATAAAATAAAGAGCGTTTTTGACGGATTATTTAAAAAAGCACTGAAGTAATAACAGGCAAGTAA
>CBDUPS010000051.1:0-8093 GCA_965369155.1 uncultured Spongiibacteraceae bacterium | reverse complement strand
GTGACCAGTCATAATCATTTCTCTGATTTTGAGCAAGAGAATATGTGGTTTGCTTTTAGGCTAAAAAACTCAACGCCCAATGCTCAGGTTTTTTATTTTGATTTAGCTGCACCCTCGATGTTAGCGGTTAACTTGTATGTGCTTAGTAAGGGGCAAGCTGATTTAAACAGAACAGGTTTAATACAGTCACCTGTATCCTCAAGACCATTAAGTGCACCCACCTATCTGTATCCCATTCCAATTGCCTCTGCTGAAGAAAAAGTTATTTTCTTAAAAGTTATTGGTTCAGCTAGACGCGTTGTCGTTAATACTCGAATCTTTAATGAATAAACAATTTTTGATGGCTATCAAATTCTTAATTTACTTCATTGGTTTTATTTTGGTGCTATTTTTATTTTATCAATCTACGGTTTAATTCTATATGCCTTTGCAAAGGAAAAGCCTTATCTAGTTTATTCACTGTACTCACTTTCTTTTGCTGGATTCTTTTTAATGAATTCAGGCTTTGGGCAAATGCTATTTGGAATAGGCACCACTTGGTGGAGTAAAAATATAGATGTGTTTTTCTTGTTTTTATCAGCCGCTAGCATTGTGTTGTTTCAATTATGGTTTTTAGAATTAAAGCAAAAGCTACCTAGGGTGTATTCTTTTTTAACCGTATTAATGTGGATGGCGTGTTTAATGGCCGTGGTTTCATTGTTGTTACCAACCGTATACCGCCATTGGTTATTATTTTTAGTGGTGCTGCTAAGTGTACCTATTTGCTCTATAGGCTTTGTTATTGCCTGTCATTTTTGGCGCAAAAAAGATATTACCGGTAGGCATTATGTTCTGGCTTGGGTGCCGATGTTACTGGCTATTATTTTAGCACTTTTGGATACCACAGAGTTATCAGCAGACTTACCTCTTTATCCTATTTATTTTGTAGAGCTCGGCCACATTGTGCAGTCATTAGTTTTTGCTGTTTTGATGGGTGAAAACCTCCATCGCTTATTAATCAATAACCAAGTTTCAGTTTACAAAGGGAAAATGCAAGCGGCATTTTTAAGTCGCATGAGCCATGATGTCAGGACACCATTAAATGGTGTGTTAGGTATGTCGTCATTATTAGAGAAACGGCTTAAAAATACGACGGATAGAGAATACAACGATATTATTCAAAACTCAGGGAAAGCACTGCTTAATATTATTAATGATGTAGTTGACTATTCAAAATTAGAATCTGGCGAGCTCGTACTAGATTCCCATGAGTTTTGTTTGCCAGACTTGTTAAATGAAGTGGTTAAACTATTCTCAGTAAGACTGAAAGAAAAAGGACTGTCACTGCAGATAGAGAAAAGTGAAAACTTACCCATGTATGTCAACGGGGATAGCGCACGCTTACAACAAATACTGCTTAACTTACTGTCTCGCGCTGTACATGTGAGTGATGAGGGTGAAATTGTTTTGAGTGTGAGAGCCTCTTCAACAGAAGAGAGCACCATTCATTTTGCTGTGATTGATGCGGGTAAAGGATTAACCGATAAAGAGCGAAAAGGCTTATTTGAGCCATTCTCTGCCATTTCAAATTACGATGGAGAAAGCCAGGGTCGTAGTATGAGCTTGGCATTGAGCCGACGTTTAGTTGAAGTAATGGGTGGCGCTATGGGGGTTAGCTCTGTACTTGGTAAAGGAGCTGTTTTTTGGTTTCAGTTACCATTAACAAAAGTCGACAACCCCGTTTGTCTACTATCCGATAGTACAGTTAAGGATAAAATTGCATCTGGTTCATTAGCGGTTTTGGTGGTTGAAGATAATCAAGTAAACCAGTTAGTGGTTGTTAATATGCTTAAGCGATTAGGTCATGCCTTTGTGGTTGTTAATAATGGAGCAGAGGCTTTAGAGGCATGGACTTTATCGGTTGATGCGCAGCCCGCTAAAGGCTATGACCTTGTTTTAATGGACTGTGAAATGCCCGTTATGGACGGTTTTGAAGCAACAAAAAAAATCAGAGAATATGAGGCGCGTCATGGGTTAACGCCAACACCTATCGTAGCATTAACAGCCCATGTATTAGAGAGCGATGAGCAGCTGTGTTTCGATTCAGGTATGGATAAGCTCTTAAGAAAACCGATAACGATTGATGCTTTAGAGAAAGTACTAAAAGAGTATATGTCATAGTTTTTGTAAAAAAATAAAGATTTTGAGCGGTTTTGTCATTAGCGGTAGAGCGCTGAGGTCATTGTAAGTTAAAACAATAGTAGGCATATTATTCGAGTTGCTACTGTCGTTACTTTTTAAATAAATTAGGGTGCATTATGAAAACAGAGCTTTGTGAAAAATTAGGTATTGAAACTCCCATTTTTGCATTTACTCATTGCCGAGATGTTGTGGTTGAGGTGAGTAAGGCCGGAGGTATTGGTGTTTTAGGTGCTGTGGGCTTTTCTCCAGATCAGTTAAAAGCGGAGCTTGATTGGATTGATGAGCATATAGGCGACTTGCCTTATGGCGTTGACATTGTGATTCCGCAAAAATACGAAGGCATGGGGGAGATGGATCCCGAGAAATTAGAAAAAATGCTAATGGATATGGTCCCCCAAGAGCATCACGACTTTGCTGCAAAACTATTGGCAGATCATGGGGTGCCTGAGTGGCCAGATAAAGACGAAGAGATGGGGTTGCTTGGTTGGAATGAAGCGATTGCAACATTAATGGTAGATGAAGCATTAAAGCGCCCTAGATGTCGTTTAATTGCTAATGCGTTAGGCACGCCACCTGCTGACATTGTTAAGCGTATTCAAGATTCAGGCCGATTAGTGGGTGCCCTTTGCGGGAAAGTAAAACAAGCGAAACAGCATGAAAAAGCCGGATTAGATTTTATTATTGCTCAAGGTACAGAAGGTGGTGGTCACACAGGTGAGATAGGATCTTTGGTATTGTGGCCTGCCATTATAAAAGCAGTAAATACTCCTGTGTTGGCAGCCGGTGGTATTGGTAGTGGACAGCAAATGTTAGCGGCGATGGCTATGGGGGCCGCCGGTGTGTGGACAGGATCTTTATGGTTAGCGGTAGATGAGGCTGAAGCTGAACCCGCGCAAAAGCAATCATACTTTGATGCCACAGAGGAAGACACGGTGCGCTCTCGTTCTTGGACAGGTAAGCCTTGTCGTATGCTAAAAAATGAGTGGACGGAAGCATGGGCCACTGAAGGTAATCCAGAGCCGCTAGGAATGCCATTGCAGGGGCTGGTAACAGGAGATGCTATTCGCCGTACGCATAAATATGCTGCAGTTGGTGATTGTCAAAAGGTGGCATTTAACCCTGTTGGACAAGTGGTTGGGCAGATTAGTCATATTGAGACTTGTAGAGAGGTTATTTTTCGTTTATTGACCGAGTATGTCGATACCTTGGAAAGATTAAATGACATGATGCCAGAGTAAAGTAGTTCTACTGTAAAAAAACCGGTTTAAGAGGCTCTTATACCGGTTTTTTCCCATTGGCGCCCATGTTTTTTTGTGGAATTAATGTAAACTTAGCGCTAAGAGAAAAATAGGTTCTTGTAACCATTTATAGCAAAATTGGAGTAAAGAATGCCAGAAATTAAACGCAAAGTTGTTCCTGTTGAAGTCAATTATGTTTGTGATAAATGTAATAACGGAATGATGGAGAAAGTCGGAGCGATGAATGAGGCAACCGGTGAGATCCCTCATAAATGCATGATTTGCAGTCATAGCCAAAGCTTTAGATGGTTATCTTATCCAAGAATTGATTATGTCGGCGAAGGTGAAGTTGTTATTGAGGGGTAAATTATTAAGGTGGCTGTCGTCATCTTAATGGGTAGTCGGTCTATGGATAAGTAGACCGACTATTTTTTTAAGGGCTTGTGTTTACGCGATGTTATAAGCTGTTTAAGTTGGTATAAAATTGTTGATACCATTTACGTAGCTTGTTTAAAGGACCGTCTCCGTCACATAGTGTAGGGTTTGTTCTGTAGAGTTTATGCTCCCATATAGCAACATCTTCATCAAAGCCATTACGGGTGGCATCTACATAAGCCATTTGAATAGCTTCTAAATGCTCGTCTTTTATTTCGGTACCGATAGTCACTTCCTGTTGTTCAAACATCATTTCTAACAGTGCTTTGGTTTCTTCTGTAATATTCATTTTCTCGAGCATAACACCAAACCAAAGATGTACCGTATTCTCATCAATGGGTGTATTGGCGTTAATGAGGCGACTGTTAAAGATGCTATCCATCCAAGTGACTTGGTAAGCAGGACCATAATAGGTGGCGGTTGTATCGGTGGTCGAGCCAAACTCACTCATGCCGCTCATAATTTGTGTGGCCATATGATCCTGATAAATATTTTCAAATTTAGTCACCTTGGCAAAGCCATGGACATAAACAAAGTGTGCTTTATCGGCAACATTCTCAATAATTTCTCTAGGATGAGTTTTTAGCTCTAGACGGCGAGAAATCCAATCAGTCCATTCGTCCGATTCGTATTCAGCAATAGCGGGTATTTCGTAAAGGGGTTCACTACCTTCGGGATCATGCCATAAAAAGACCCAGCCATGGCTCTCATGGGTGTGCCAACAACGGGTAAAAGCTTTGACTGGTATACGTTCGGCATAAGGAATTTCGGTGCATTTACCTTCACCATTAAACTTCCACGCATGAAATGGACAGCGAATTTCATTACCCTCTATGGTGCCACCATGGCCAAGATGGGCACCAAGATGAGGACAGTGGGCATCAAGAACTCGTACTGTATTGTCTTCGCCACGATAGCCCACAAGATCTTTTGCAAAGTATCGCATAGGTGTGGGACTTTCAGAGGTAAAGTCTGCGGAAACACCTATAATAAACCAGCCTCTAGGATAGCGGATGTCTCCATTAGCAAGTTTGGGGAGAGTGGCGAGATTTTCTGCTAAAGCCATAGGAGATACCTTTTTATTGTTTTGCTTAAATTAGGGCTATTATTCAGACGAATTGTAAGACGTAACGACGCTATTATCATTTACAGAACAGTAATGTGACTATGATGTAAGTCATTAAAAAACAAAAAAGAAGTAGGTTTGAGCGCCTACAGCAGCTCTTTTTGTAAGGTTTTAAATAGTTCTATGTAATAGGGCATGCATTTTTCTATTGCCTGCTCTGTTGTATAAAGAGGTATATAGCCTAGATCGCGGTGAGCTTTTTCAATACTAAAGTAATTATTTAAGTAAATACGCTCTACAGCTAATGGTGGTAATGGGGGTTCTGGAAACTTTAAACTAAAGTGGAGCATTTCCCAAAACACCATAATGCCTTTTATAAGGCGGCCAGACACTCTTATTTTTGGCCATTTAACGCCATTGGCCTCAACAATAGGGCGAGCAAACTCAAACATATTGACTGGATCGCCATCGTTAATGAAATAAGCTTGGC
This sequence comes from uncultured Spongiibacteraceae bacterium, assembly GCA_965369155.1. Classification (GTDB taxonomy): domain Bacteria; phylum Pseudomonadota; class Gammaproteobacteria; order Pseudomonadales; family CBDUPS01; genus CBDUPS01. The sequence continues at coordinate 2,683 of CBDUPS010000051.1, read as the reverse complement.
CAGGGGCGGTGCCCCCTTCTACTAAATGCTGAGCGGCTAAAATCTGCCCATGGATTAAATTGTGAACAAATGAGTTATCGAGCTTTATTTTTTTGCTGCCAATAAGAAACTTAACTCGCCCTTGTATCACTTCGGTAAAGAGACGTAGAAACATCGTTTGATCACCAGAGCCCCAGATGCCGCTAGGTCTTATGGCACAGGTAAAGAGGCCGTCTTTATTTTGGGAGAGAACAAACTTCTCAGCTGCTACTTTGGTTTCAGTGTAAAGATCATTGTAGCGAGAAGTGTAGGGCATGGTTTCATCACCATTGGTAATATCTTCACCACCAATCACAACGCTATTACTTGAAGTGTAGACAAAACGGCTAACACCATGCTGTCTACAGGCTTTTATCATGTTCTCCGTGCCGCCGACATTAACGGCGTAGCTTCTGTCACGATATTCTTGGGTAACTGATTTGCCACCTTTTAGCTCAATGATAGCAGCGGTATGAAATACCGTGTCGACACCCTCACAGGCCTTAGATACCGCGTCATAATCACAAATATTACCAACGAAACAGGTGAGGTTTTCGTGCTCTAGTGGAGAGGGGATTAAGTCGAAGCTATGTACTTTATGCCCTTTATCTAATAGTGTTTTAACAAAATTGCAGCCAACAAAGCCGGAGCCACCAGTAATTAGTACCGTGCCAATATCATCAATTTTTGCTGTTGGTTTGTATGCTGTATTTGAGGTCATAAACGCTTTCCACTAGTTTGTTGCTGAATAGTTGCTTTGTTTGTGAATGATGGTGCATAGCTTATTCACTTGGCACTATAAAGCCGAGGGGCAGCATTATAATCTAATAGGGAGGTAAGCTGTAAACTTAAAACTTTGCCATAAATCATCTTGTTTTGAGATAAATATCTTGTTTTTTTTGTGGTTTTTGTTATTTACATAGTGTTTAATTGCCAACGAGAATTAATGCACGAGACGTGCTGTTTTTTATTTTGTGCTGTTTGGCAAATAATCCTTAATATTAAGGGGAGAGAATAATGAGGAAAAATACAATTGCTGCTGCGGTAGTTGGCTTACTGATGGCGTCTGGTAGTGTTGCTACAATGGCCGATAGTGGCCCTTTTATTAGCGCCGGTGGTGGTAAGTTTGATTTTGATAACGACCATCGTAATGATTTAAACGTAAAAACCGGTTGGGATAACTCGGCTTTTGCGACGGCTAGTTTTGGTTACCAATTTAATGAAAACTGGTTGGTAGAGCTAGGTGGTGTGGTAAGCAACAGTAGAGCGGTAAATGGTGCTTATAAAGATACCTATATGGAATATGAGCATTGGTTTGTTGATGTGGTTTATCAGTTCAACCGTATTGGTGCTATGCAGCCTTATCTTTCTTTAGGTACCGGTGAAATAGAAATTGAAACTACACAAGACGCTCTTAGTTTAAGCAATCCTTTAATCACACCTCTTCTTGCAAATCCTAGGGCTGTAAATGAGATTAAAGATACTGAGACTGCAGTTCGCTTTGGTGCGGGTCTTCGCTTTCATTTAACAGATAATTTCTCTGTGCGTACTGGTGCTACTTTCATTCATGATGGCCATTCTGATATTACAGATACTGCATGGGGCGTGAACTTATTGTGGCGTTTTGGTGCTGCTGACAGCACTTCGCCTGTCACTAATGACGATGTAGCGGCTGTTGAAGCGCAAAGTAATACAATGGTATCAAATGATGCTGATAACGATGGTGTGTCTGATAGCATGGACAAGTGCCCTGGAACTGCAGCTGGTGTTAGTGTAGATGCTGATGGCTGTCCTCGTGATGATGACAATGATGGTGTTGCCAACTATAAAGACGCATGTCCTAACACATCTGCTGGTGTAGAGGTTGATAGTGCCGGTTGTGCAGTGGGTGAAAAACCATCTGCAGCAGTTGAGATTCCAAGAGTAACCATTTTGTTTGAGGTGGATTCTGCGGTTATTACACAAAGTGGTGTTGATAAACTTCAAGAAGTTGCTGATTACTTAAATACTAATGCGGGTTCTACTGCAAGTATTGAAGGTTACACTGATAACACTGGTAGCAAAGCTTATAACCAGAAGCTATCTCAAAAACGTGCACAGGCTGCGGTTGATGTGTTAGTTGATGTGTTTGGTGTATCAATTTCTCGTTTAGATGCAGCAGGTTTTGGTGAGTCAAATGCTGTGGGCGATAACAGCACACAAGCAGGTCGCTCTGAAAACCGTCGAGTAGTTGCTATCGTTTTACGATAATAACGACTATCGATAAAACAAAAGTACTTTTAGTGCTTAGTAGAGATAACCGCGACTTGTTCGCGGTTATTTTTTTTAAGGTAGTAATAACTAACTGATATCCATATTTAGCGCACTTAAGGATCAATGAATGTCTTTTTTAGATGAGGTGGCTGATCGTCGTACTTTTGCCATTATTTCTCACCCCGATGCAGGTAAGACAACCATAACAGAAAAGTTACTTCTCATCGGAGACCTGATTAAAGTGGCGGGATCGGTAAAATCGAGAAAGTCTGATCGCCATGCAACATCTGATTGGATGACCATGGAGCAGGAAAGGGGGATTTCGGTTACCTCCTCGGTGATGCAGTTTCCTTATAAAGGTCGTATCGTTAACTTACTTGATACCCCAGGGCATGAAGATTTCTCTGAAGAT
>CBDUPS010000050.1:0-8127 GCA_965369155.1 uncultured Spongiibacteraceae bacterium | reverse complement strand
CTGAATTAGGATCGGTACGGAACATACCAAAACATTGATCCGCCCAAACCGCTCGGGTTGACCATGTTTTTTGGCCATTAATAATGTAGTGTGCACCATCTTCGGTTAACTCAGCCTTTGCACGAACTGCGGCCATATCAGAACCTGCATTAGGCTCTGACCAACCCTGCGCCCACACTTCAGTGCCATTGGCCATTTTAGGTAATATACGAGCTTTTTGTTCTTCTGTGCCATACTCCATTAATGTAGGACCTAATAAAAAGATCCCGTTTTGATTAACTCTATTAGGCGCTTTAGCACGAAAATATTCTTCTTCAAAAATAAGCCATTGAATTAAGTCCGCATCACGGCCACCCAACTCTGTAGGCCATGTCACCATACCCCAACGACCTTCATTCATTTTTGCTTCCCACTCACGGTGCTGCTGAAAGCCTTCTTCAGTATCGTAAGTTTTTAGCGGCTCTTTAGGCACATTCTCAGCCAACCAAGAGCGAATCTCTTCTCTGAACGCTTGATGTTCTTCTGTAAATGCTAGATCCATATTTATCTCTTTGTGTAATCTGTCTTAATAGTTATCTTGAGTTTTTAGCTCTTAGCGTTAAATTCAGCTTCTCGCTTATTAACAAACGCATCACGAGATTCTGCTGAATCAGGCGACTGGTACGCCTCTAAAGTAAAGCCTTGCTCAGAGCGATATTTTTGTTCTAAATCACCATCTTCAATGCCAGTTAATGCCTCTTTAGCTAAGGCAATCATACGTGGGGATTTTTCAGCAATTTTTGCGGCGATTTCACGGGCAGCCGGTAATAATTCGTCGCGGGGAACAACTCGCTCAACAGCCCCTAAACGATAGGCTTCTTGGGCATCAATAGGTAAACCAGTAAAGTACATATAACGCACTTTTTGTACCGGGAACATTCTTTGTAAATGAGCCCCGCCACCCATAGCACCACGATCAACCTCAGGCACAGCAAAAGTGGCACATTCAGAAGCTACAATAATATCTGCCGCCCCTGAAATACCAATACCACCGCCTAAAACAAAACCATGTACCGCAACAATCACCGGCTTGTTATTTAAGTGAATTGCTTTAAAAGTGTCGTAATTCCCTTTATTTACCTTAACAATAAGTGAATCATCTGCATCAAGCTCTTTAATATCTACACCGGCACAAAAACCACGGCCTTCAGCGGCTATTATAATGACTCGACATTCATCATTATGCCCAAGCTGCTCAATTTCGGCGGCAATAGCAGCCCAATCAGAGGAAGAGAAAGCATTCACTGGAGGCTTGTTAAAAATAAGCTCCGCAATACCGTTAGTAATGGTTACATGAAAAGGGTTACTCATAAGAAGTCCTAGATATTAGAATGACAAAGTGCTTTTAATCGTGCTTCTGCTTCTATAACAATACTATCAATAAGCTCTTCACAAGTTGGTAGGCTATCAATAACACCAGCCACCTGCCCTGATGGCAACACACCCTCTGCGGGCCGGCCATCAACCATAGCTTTTTGAATAATCATTGGCGCATTAGCTGACATAATAGCCTGTGCTGCTGTGAGACCATCATTGCGTTGCATCGCAATAGCCGCTTTTAATAAATCAAAGATACTAGCGCCGGTAAATTTACGAAACTTAAGTCCATTATTTAATGCAATAATCAGCTTTTTAAACGAACTGGCCTTTTCCATCTCAACTAGCCACTCATTTAAAATCATCCGTTGGGGCAAACCATCCATTGCTTTAGAAATAATAATATTACCTGGGTTTTTACAATCGATATAACGCTGTTTGGTTTGCGGGGGAACGGGGCTATTTTGGGTTAACAAAAACCGAGTTCCCATCGCGATGCCATCGGCACCAAAAGCTAAAGCCGCTATTAAGCCACGGCCATCTTTAAAGCCACCGGCACCTAGTACCGGCACTTGACTGCCTACCGCATCAACCACTTGTGGCAATAGCAGTGTGGTGGGAATAGAGCCTGTATGACCGCCACCCTCACCCCCTTGCACAGTTACCGCATCGGCCCCCATTTCAACCGCTTTTATTGCATGTTTAGGTAAGCCAACTGTAGGCATACAAACAATACCGTTATCTTTTAACTTGGAGATCATTTCCTTTCCCGGAGAACGAGAATAAGAAACCGCCTTAACACCGTGTTTTATACACAGATCGACAATATCTGCCGCATTAGGCTGATACATATGAAAGTTAACGCCAAAGTTTTTATCGGTAAGCTCTTTTACACGGAGAATATCCCGCTCCATTTCTTGGGGAGGAATCGTTGCTCCTGCCAAAAAACCGAACCCACCTGCATTGCAGGTTCCAGCAACAAGATTTGGATCAGCAACCCAACCCATAGCCGTCTGAATAATCGGATATTTACAACCTAATAACTCGGTGATACGGGTGTTTAATAAGTCGGACATAGGGTTCTTGGTTACCTAAATTCAATCACAGAAAAGTGAAAATCCTTTTCCACTGTATTTTTGCCAAAATTAGCTTCTATCACCTTTAGGGTTATCTTTTAACTGCTTACTACGAACATTAGCGGGGTCTAAATACTGAATAATAGCTAATTGCTCTTCGGTTGGCGCTGGTGTTGTGGGGATATTCCCTGGGATACATAGCTCAAAGCTTGTATTTTCAACTACCTGCTCAACGCTAATACCAGGGTGTAACGATTTAATGCGTATCTGAAAGTCAGGACCACCAAAATCTAATACGCACAGGTCGGTTAAGATGATACGAATATCCACATCAGATAACTTACGGCCTTTGGTAAGACGGGCTGGATTATAACCAATAGAGTTAACCAAGTCGCACTCTCCCTCAACAAACACACGCTTATTATGAGAAGGCACAAAAAGTGAGTTGGCATGAGAAATCGAGTTTCCGGGTAAACCACGCACACCTAACATTTGTATTTTAGGTTGTTGGTACGTACCCCCTAACGCTGAGATATTACATTGTCCGTATCGATCAATTTGTGTGGGACCAATCATCGCATGGCGTCTTCTGCTCCATACGTTATCAAAAATACGGGTGAAGCCCATCCACGTTTCTGATTTTTGCCCATCAATTGGAGACTTACGCCCAGAGATAGGATTAGGCTCAGATAGCAACATAGCCTCTGAATCCGTCATCATTAAATCAGGGTTAAATGTTTTCATGGCAAGTGACGCACCTAAGCGCGGAATAACGCCAATACCAGTTGCTAAGGATTCACCATCATGACGAAACGCTTCTGCGGCTGCGACAATCATTAACTCAGCCAATGTGTAGTCTTTTGCAGGAGTAGACATATTAAATTCCTCGTGGCCTGTTAATAGATAGGATTAGGGATAGCACGGATAGCATCAAGACCGCCAACAAGCTCTTGGTACTGTTCCTCAGTTTTACCGTTAATGTATTTTTCAGCATACGCTTTAAAACCACCGTCTTTGGCAAAACCGTTATATTCTTTTAAGTGTGGTACATCAAAACCATACAATGGGGCACAAGAGCTAGGATGAGCACCACCTGGGGCGTGGACAACACCCGTAGTAAAGGCACGTTCCCAAAACACATAACGGGCTTCATCACCTTGGGCAAAATAATCGGTATCAACGATTTCATCTGCAGTAACAAAAGTTTGTTTGGCAGCCCGCACGATAGGCTCATCTATATGAATATCAGCACCTTTTACCTGACACACGCCACGAACATCAGCACGCTCAACGTGCACTAAAGCCACATCTAACTTAATAGCTGGCATCGCCACCCATTCTTTATCGTCATAAGGGCTATCAACCATTTTAATATCGGGATTAATAGTAAGCACATCGGTACCAATACCAATTTCTGTGGGGATATAAGGCAAACCCCAAGCCGCTGCTCTTAAGCCTAATAGCAACATACCCTCGTCAACTTCCATCATTTCAAGGCTGCCTGACTGACGGGCTTGACGAAAAAAAGGCTCCAAAGGAATAAAATCTAGAGATACAAAAGCAAAAATAAGCTTTTTAACCTTACCCGCTGCACACAACATACCTACATCAGCACCACCATAGGCCACAATTGTAAGATCTTTTAAGTCAGAGCGAAGTATTTCGCGAATTAACGCCATCGGCTTACGGCGAGGACCCCAACCACCGATTCCGATAGTCATACCATCTTTTAACTGGCCAACTACATCAGTAGCTGTCATTTGCTTGTTCATAGAGCATCCCTTTTATCGAGAAAAATGAGCGATAGAATTTTCTGGTGCCGCATTCTACCAAAAAAATAGGGGGCAAGTAACTGACTTACCCCCTGAGTTCGGTTTTATCCTCAAAAGAAAAAGGATTGTTCTACTTATATCCTCTTAATTCCGTTTTTAAGATTTTTCCTGATGCATTAAGTGGCATAGCGTCTAAAAAACGAACAGAACGGGGCACTTTATAGTTAGCCATATTATCTCTACACCACTTGATAACACTTTCTTCAGTTAAATCTGCATTCGCTTGTTTTACAATAAATGCCTTCGCCACTTCACCCATGCGTTCATCTGGTGTACCGATAACCGCTACCTGAGCAACCCCATCAAGATTTGATAGCATATTTTCTATTTCTGCGGGATAGCAGTTAAAACCACCAACAATAAACATATCTTTTATTCTATCGGTAATGCGTAGATAACCACGCTCATCCATCACCCCGATATCACCTGTATGCAACCAACCATCTGCTGTAATCGCCTCTGCGGTTGCTTCTGGGTTTTCGAAATAACCGGTCATTACGTTGTAACCTCGCACCATAATTTCCCCAGGCTCTCCCCGTGGCACTTCATTACCCTCAGTATCGATACACTTTACCTCTACATCAGGTATAGCTACTCCAGACGTGGTGGCAATCGTTTCTGCACTATCGTCTTGCCGGCAAATACTCACCGTGCCACAAGTTTCCGTTAAACCATAGGCGGTAATTACTGTCTCAAAACCTAAGTCGGTACGCATTTTATTCACTAACTCAACTGGGACTGCAGCAGCACCTGTAACCGCCAAACGTAATGTTGATAAGTCGTATTGATCACGACGAGGATGTGACAGTATTGACTGATAAATGGTTGGAGGCCCTGGTAACATCGTCACTCTATCACGTTCAATTTGCCCAAGGACTTCATCTAAATTAAAGGTTTTTACCGGTAATACTTTCGCCCCTCGAATAAAAGCAGCAAGCCAGCCTGCTTTATAACCAAATGAGTGAAAAAATGGATTAATTACCAAGTAATTATCCGAAGAGCGTAAGCCCACCACTGAGGTCCACTCTTCAAATACTTTTATATTTTGTCCATGTGATGTCATAACACCTTTTGGCTTGCCGGTAGTACCTGAGGTAAACAATAAGTCCAAGGTATCTTCAGGTGTAATGGTTTTCTCTCTTCGCAAGACCTCGTCTTCTTCGATACTATTACCTGTGGCTAAAAAATCCACCCAACTTTGCTGCTTGTCCGAATCACCATCCAGTAAGACGATGCGCTCTAATGCGGGAATATCTTCGTTAATGAGTAACTCAGGGTAACTCACCCCTAAAAAATCATTAACGGTAAATAATATTTTCGCGCCACTTCGATTAAGAATAAAAGCAGCCTCAGAGCCTTTCATTCGGGTATTTAATGGCACCATAACGCCACCAATGCTCTGCAACCCAATCGCTGCAATAATCCACTGATAGATATTAGGCGCCCAAATAGCAACCCTATCGCCTTTCTCTATTCCTGCAGCAATAAACGCACGGGCTGACTGTAGCCGTGCTTCATTTAATTCCTGATAGGTGAGGGCTATATCACCATCTTGAATCGCGACTTGTGAACCATAAAGACTCGCAGCCTGGGTAATTAAATGTGGAAGTGTCCGTGTTGCCAGCGTTATATTCTCCATTAAGAAGCCTTTATTAATAAATCGAAATGTTAGGTTTTATTGTTTGTACACGCTATCTTAAGAGCTGTGGCCGTTCTCATCAATAGAAAACCTATGTTACATGCTTCCTCCCTTTTCACATTTGCACTAAACTAGCCCCTAAGAATAACAAAGTATTTTTTTGGGGATCTCCATGTTTGATTATATTGTAGTAGGTGCTGGTTCTGCTGGTTGCGCTCTAGCTAGCCGCTTAAGCGAAAACGCCAATATTTCGGTATTGCTTATGGAAGCCGGCCCAAAAGACTCTAATCCCATGATTCATATGCCTGGCGGCTGTGCCGAGGTTCTAAAAAGTAAAACCTTAAATTGGCAGCTATGGTCCACCCCACAAAAAGAACTTAACAACCGAAAAGTATATATTCCCCGTGGTCGTACACTCGGCGGTTCAAGTAGTGCCAATGGCATGGTTTATATTCGCGGTCACGCATCCGACTATGATGATTGGGCTGCTGACGGTAACGAAGGTTGGAGCTACAAAGAAGTACTACCTTATTTTAAACGTGGAGAAGATTTTGCTCAGGGCCCCAACGCCTATCATGGAAGCGGTGGCCCTCTATATGTTCAACAAACATTTACCGAGAATCCTTTATACGATTATTTTGCTGCAGCGGGTGCTGAAATTGGTATTCCTCGTAACGATGATTTTAATGGCGAAGAGCAAGAAGGTATTGGTCGGTTTCACTGTACTATTAAAGACGGCAAACGTTGGAGCTCGGCCTCCGCATACCTAACCCCCGCCGTACGCAAACGCACCAACCTCACCATTATGACCGGCGCCAACGTTGACCGTTTAATATTAGAAGGCAACAAGGTAACTGGCGTTGAGTACACTCAAGCTGGAAATAAAAAATCGGTGTCTACCAATAAAGAGATTATTTTATGCTCTGGAACGGTAAAAAACCCGCAAATAATGCAGCTTTCAGGCATCGGTAATAGCAAAGACTTAGCCGATGTAGGCATTGAGACAAAAGTAGATCTACCTGGGGTTGGCTACAACCTACAAGAACACCTCGATTTAATTATGCGTTGGGAATGTACTCAACCCATTACACTAAATTCTAACTCTAGTCTGCTACAACAAATGAAGGTGGGCTTACAATATATTTTATTTAAAAAAGGTGTTGCCGCAGGTAATGGTATTGAATCGGGTGGCTTTGTTAAAAGCAGCCCTGAGTTAAGTCGTCCAGACATCCAGTTACACTTTGTTCCCGCCAACATGGAAAGTCTTATAGATCCTCTGCCTAAAGAACACGGCATGACATTGCACGCCTGTAATTTACGACCATTCAGTAAGGGTTCGGTAAAACTTGCTTCTAGTCTTCCTACAGCAGCACCACTCATTGATTTTAATTTTTTAAGTGATGAACGTGATTGGGTTGTTATGGAAAACTGCTTTAAAATTTTACGTAAGTTGATGAGTGCTGATGCATGGCAAGGCACCGTGGGCGAAGAAATCGTTCCCGGAAAAAACATCCAAAGCCCAGAAGAAATCCGTGATGCTATTCGTGAAAATAGCGAAACGGTTTATCACCCTGTTGGCACATGCAAAATGGGTAACGGCGATGATGCAGTCGTAAATCATGAATTAAAAGTATATAAAGTAGAAGGATTAAGAGTCGCTGATGCCTCCATTATTCCTAACTTAATTGGCGGCAACACCAATGCTCCTGCCATGATGATTGGGGAAAAGTGCGCTGATATGATTTTAGGTAAAACTTTATAAATACTCCAAACAATAACATGGGCAAGAAAGGTTCTTTTTTATTACAGGCATCTCTAGCCTGTTATATTTTTTATGCTGCTTTAATGGTTATTGCCACAATTTATTTCTCATGGATTTATCATTGGCCCGGTGAATACTTAGATATGTGGTGGTTAGTTGATTTTTTTCAACAACACCATGAGGGCACTACCAAACTTTCCGATTATTGGGCGCTACATGGTGGTGCGCACCGAATATTAATACCCCGTTTATTTTTTATTACCGAGTATGAGTGGTTTCAAGGGCAGAACCATTTTTTAATTATTTCTAGCTACATTACAGTTGTTTTTACCTGCCTTCTTTTTTGTATTATCTTTTTAAAGAACAACACGCTCACCACAAAAGAAAAACTCTTTTTAAGTGCATTTAGTATCACGGCCATCTTCTCGTCCACTCAGTTAGAGAATTTTTTATACACCTTCG
>CBDUPS010000049.1:0-8129 GCA_965369155.1 uncultured Spongiibacteraceae bacterium | reverse complement strand
CTATCACCCCCCATGTGTGCCATTATTTTTGGGAGGCTCTAGGGCACAACACGCCTATCATTAACACCCATTGGCCAAAGGCTGATCCTAATGCCATGATTCAAACCGACATTGAAATGGTGGTGCAGGTAAATGGTAAAGTACGGGCAAAACTAACTGTTCCTGCGGATAGCAAAAAGGATGAGCTAGAAACTCTGGCACTTAACCATGAAAGCGTACAAAAATTTACCGAAGGCAAAACCGTACGGAAAGTTATTGTCGTTCCCAATAAACTCATTAGTATTGTGGCCAATTAATATTTTAGTGCTCAATTAAAACCGAGGCATTTATGAAAAACATACAGTCCCTATTTTTAGTATCTCTTTGTACCATTTTGGTCGCCTGTGGATTTCAATTACGGGGGCAATACTCTATCCCTGAAGGTTATCAGCATGTACGCATTATTAATGATGCGAGCGCTCAACCGGTTCTTGCTGCTTTACAAAAGTCCTTTCGTGGTATTAATGGTTCAGTTAACAAAAAAACTAGTACCCCATTAACCATCAAAATTATTAAGCAAGATCTTGATCGCCGCTCTGTGTCTATCACCGCAGACGCTCGCACATCTCGTTATGAAACCTCACTTAATGTAACTTATGAGATAGTAGAAAAAGGCGGCAATAGTTTAACCGGTATTGTTAATGCAAAAGTCACTAAACTTTATCAATTTAATGCCACTGACATCACCGTAGAGAATCGCGAAAGCGGCTCTGTTACCGGCCAGCTTATTCAAGATGCTGCCCTACAAATATTACGTCGTTACATTGCTATTTCTGAACGCCATGCGAACGGTGAATTTACCGCAGAAGCATTAGAAGCAAGCGGCGCTTAATTCTCCATGCAAGTTTATCTCAATCAGTTATCACAGCATGTAAAGCCATTAAAGCCTCTTTACGTGCTTTCTGGGGATGAGCCGTTACAAATTTTAGAAGCAGCAAATGAAATACGACAAGCCTGCCAAAACCAAGGCATTTTAAATCGTAGCGTCTTTAATGTTGACCACCATTTTAATTGGGATGATTTATTACTAGAGGCAAACAGTATGTCTCTATTTGCTGAAAATAAATTAATCGAACTACGCTTTACTAGTAGCACTATTAATAAGAATGCAAGTGATGCGTTACTTGAATACTTGCAACATAAATCTGATAACGATGTATTACTCGTTACATTACCTGCTATCACGGCAAAGGTAATGAATTCTCCTTGGTATAAAGCCTTTGATAACGAAGGTATTACTCTAAGAATTTGGCCTGTTGATAAAGAAAAGCTGCCCCAGTGGTTACAACAACGCGGCATACAACAAGATATCAAATTAGATCGCGATGCTGCTGTGTTACTGGCTGACCGCATCGAAGGTAATTTACTTGCCGCCAAACAAGAAATAGATAAATTACAAATTTTATTTTATGGTAAAAGTGTAACCGTTGATGATATTGAAACAAGCGTTGCTAATAATTCGCGCTTTAATGTATTTACACTTATCGATTCTATGCTGGCACAAAAAGCCATCGATAGTTTAAGAGCCCTTAAAGGCTTAGAAGGCGAAGGCACTCACCCCATACAAATTAATAGTTTGCTGACACAAAAAATTCACCAGCTACTTACACTAAAACAACATACCGAAGACGGTCTCTCTATTGATAGCGCTATTAGCAAAGTGTATCTCCAAGCAAAGCAAAAAAACTTAATTAAATACCTTTTACCCCGTTTGCGTATAACGCAACTTGAAGCATTGCTCGCTCACTGCGCTACAGTAGATCATATAATAAAAGGTATGAAACAAGGTAACCCTTGGATTGAACTACAGGCGATTATTTTAAGCTTAGCGGGTACTTCCCTAAGTACCAATCGTTATCGATTATAAAACTCGAGTAATAGCATGACAGCCATTTTAGGTATATCCGCTTTTTATCATGACAGTGCCGCTGCCCTAGTTATTGACGGGCAAATCATTGCCGCCGCGCAAGAAGAACGCTTTACTCGAAAAAAGCACGATGCCGCATTTCCAGAGCACGCTATTCGCTATTGTTTACAACAGGCTAATATCGCCCTTAGCGACCTTGACTATGTTGTTTTTTACGATAAACCTTTAGTAAAGTTTGAGCGCTTGCTGGAAACTTATTTAGCTTATGCCCCAAAAGGTATTCAATCATTTATTAAAGCCATTCCCGTTTGGTTAAAAGAAAAACTCTATTTAAAAAAGATATTAAAACAAGAGCTCACTAATTTATCGGCTGATAAAAAAATAACATTACCACCTCTTTTATTTACCGAACATCACCAATCCCATGCCGCTTCTGCTTTTTTTCCTAGCCCGTTTCATAAAGCAGCTGTGATGTGCCTTGATGGTGTAGGTGAATGGGCAACTAGCTCTGTTTGGATAGGAGAAGGCAATAAACTAACACCACAATGGGAAATAAAGTTCCCCCACTCTTTAGGCTTACTCTATTCTGCCTTTACTTATTACACCGGCTTTAAAGTAAACTCTGGTGAGTACAAACTGATGGGGTTAGCCCCTTATGGCGAACCTATTTATGTCGATACCATAAAAAAACATTTATTAGATATAAAAGATGATGGTAGCTTTCATTTAGATATGGATTATTTTAATTATGCTACCGGTCTTACTATGACCAACAAAAAATTTCATCAATTATTTAATGGCCCCCCAAGAAAATCAGAATCAGAAATCACACAAAAAGAAATGGATTTAGCTCGCTCCATTCAAGTGGTTACCGAAGAAATTATTTTAAAACTCGCTCATTCAGTAAAAAAAGAAACTGGCTGCGATGCATTATGTTTAGCAGGAGGCGTTGCATTAAATTGTGTGGCTAATGGTCGATTATTACGAGAAGGCCCTTTTGATAAAATCTGGATACAACCCGCAGCAGGTGATGCCGGTGGTTCTTTAGGTGCCGCACTGGCTATCTGGCATCAATATTTAGAAAAGCCTCGCAACAAAGCCGCCGATAATAATACGGATGATATGCAAGGTAGTTATTTAGGCCCGTCTTTTAGTAATGATGAAATAAAAAGCTACCTCGATAAAACGCAAGTGCCTTATCGCTCAATAGAAGGCACAGAACTTTATACAACCGTTGCTGAATTGCTCGCTGAAGGCAAAGTCATTGGTTGGTTTCAAGGGCGAATGGAATTTGGCCCTAGAGCACTAGGCCACCGTTCTATTATTGGTGACCCACGCAACACCGACATGCAATCAACCATGAACTTAAAAATAAAATATCGTGAATCGTTTCGCCCCTTTGCTCCAGCAGTAAAGCGCGACAAAGTAGCGCAATGGTTTCAACATGATACTGATAGCCCTTATATGTTAATGGTAGCCCCTATTGCCGAGAGTAAAAAACTAACCGTAGATGATACTGGCCTTAGCGGTATAGAAAAACTAAAAGTACCTCGCTCACAAATACCCGCTGTAAGTCATGTTGATGGCTCATCGCGAATTCAAACGGTACACCAAGAAACCAACCCTGCTTTTTATGCTCTACTTGATGCCTTTGAGAAAAAAACACAATGTCCTATTTTGGTTAACACCTCATTTAATGTAAGAGGTGAGCCCATTGTTAATACCCCAGAAGATGCATACCGTTGTTTTATGCGTACCGATATGGATTACTTAGTACTAGAAAACCAATTATTAAATAAAAAAGACCAACCGACGTTTTTAGACAAAGAAAACTGGCAACAAACTTTTGAGCTGGATTGAAAATGGAACCGATTAATTACAACATGAGTAGTAAAGAGTTACGCAAGTTTGGTTTAATTACTGCTAGTCTTTTTATTGTTTTTTTTGGTTTATTACTGCCTTGGATTTTTTCTGCTAAAAGCCTTCCTATCTGGCCTTGGATCTTTTCATCTTTTTTAATTATCTGGTCATTACTTCATCCAAAATCACTAAAATATTTTTATATCCCGTGGATGATGCTGGCAAATATACTCGGTTGGATTAACTCACATATTATTTTATCAATTTTATTTTTTATTATTATTTTTCCTGTAGGGCTGATATTACGCTTATTAAAAAAAGATCCCATGGATAGAAAAATAATAACCACAACACAAAGCTATAAAAAAACGGTTACCCCTAGAGAAAAAACACACATGGAACGCCCCTACTAATGTTTGAACTATTAAAAGATTTAGCTGGTTTTATGAAAGAGCGAAAAAAATATTGGCTCGCTCCTATTATTATTGTAATGGTTATGATCGGCACGTTGCTTGTTATGGCGCAAGGCTCTGCGGTTGCACCCTTTATCTATACATTATTTTAAGCAATATTTAATAGTATAAAACTTATATATGCTCTATTAAGGTCTTATACTTAATATAAATAAAGTCGCCACTAAAAATAATAATGGAGATACCTATGTTGGACTTAGAAGCCATTGAGCTTATCAAACAATTAAAAGCCCGTTACTTTCGTTTTCTTGATACGGCTAACATGGAAGGTCTAAAGCAAACCTTTACTGATGATGCTGAAATTAATTTTAACAGCCCGTCATATCAGTTAAATTTTAAAGGCTGGAGTGATATCGAAGCCTTCTATAAAAAATCTTTTACCAGTCGCAGCTTTGGCATGCATAACGGACATATGCCAGAAATTTCCGTTGATGGGGATAACGCCACCGGCCTCTGGTATCTTCACGATATATTTATACACTTAGATTCAAAGGTGCAATTTGAAGGTAGCGCCATCTATGAAGATACCTATGTAAAGGTAGATGGTCAGTGGAAGATAAAAACCTCTGGTTACAAACGCTTGTTTGAAAAAATTACTCCGTTAGATGAATCAACCAAAATTACTGCTCAGCCTAGTTAAGCCACAGGGCACAACCTATAACCTGTGCCTCGCTGTAATACGATCAATACCCCATCGTTTTTACCTTGGGGTATTTTTTTAGTTTTAAAAAGGTAAATTATCGTACTATAATGTTATAAAATTAAAATGGGCTTATAGAATAATATGGATAAAAAACAAAAGGTTACCTTAAGAGAAAAAGGCAAAGACCGACGTAGACAGCGCATTATTAGCGCTACGATTAGCTTACTAGCCAATAGCAAAGATCCCGTTGTTACCATTCCCGCCATCGCCGAAACAGCACAGGTGAGTATTGCAACGTTATACAACCTTATTGGTGGCCTTGACACCATTTTACAACTAGCAATACAACAAGCATTTTGTGAGCTTAGCCCCCCAGAGACGGACCACGCTTTATCTGCTTTTGAGCAACTTGGGCAAATAACCGATAACACCTATCAGCTATTACGAAAAAAGCCTGACTACTACCATCATTTTTTAAATCGCTTAAAGCCCCTCAATCAAGCCTCTCCTATTGTCAGCGCCCTGTATCAACAAAGTGATGCTATTAATCTATTACTACAAGGGGCTATCGCAGAGGATCTACTTTTATCGAACTGTGACACATCACTACTGGCCCAGCAATTTGTTACCGTACAGGTGTCTAGCCACCAACATTGGCTATTTGAAAAAAACTCCCTCGATATAAGCCACCTAACCGTGCGTTATCATTTTGCTTTGCTATTGAAGGCTTGGTCGACTCCCGCTACAGCAGAGGTTCTACAGGATGATATTTTATTATTACAAAAGGCCATTAGCCGCCTAAAAGCCCAGGCCGCTACCACGGAGAAATAAAAAAGCAGCCGAAGCTGCTTTTTTTGTTACTTTGTAAGCGACTGTTATTTATGGATAACCGCTTTCATTTGGGTTGATATGAACCTCTCTTACATACCATGTAGCGTTATAGCGAGAATGCTGACTAAACACGATTCGCCCTTGGCCCTTATAAAATGCATTGATCCTTTGTAGATCATCGCCCCTAAAGTTAAACGGTCTAAATGCTTTACCAGTTATATGGCTGTTAGTGGAGGTTGGCTCACCAATTAGCGTGTACACCTCATCCCTACTCATACCCTCTTGCACAGCTGTAATGGGCTGCTTACCTGCTTTTGCTACAACTTTTGCCTCTTTTTGCGCTTGGTTTTCTTGTGCCTGAGCTTTTAATGGCTGCAGTGACTTAGCCCCTTTGCTGTATTGGTTTTGAGTACCTTCAGGCTTAGGCAAGGCATCTAAAGCACGGCTACAATGCCCCTGCAACTTAGCATCAGCACCACCTTCTGCGATTGTTTTAAGCGCTTGGTAATAGCGGCTATTACCTGATGTACCTAATGCCTTACAACCCCAAGCAACAGCGTCTTGGGCAACACCATCAGCAGACTGGTAATTTCGCAACATAACCTCTGCCAATACATCTAACACTTTTGTATCTTTCTCTGCTCTTCGATGAATCGACCGTGCCGCACTACGGAGACTCGAAGGCCCACCGTTAACCATTTGATCGATATTTTGTTGGCCAATTGCCGACACACTACCACTTGTTACTTGGGGCTTTGCCGAAACAGGAGGCTGCTTTGCCTCGCTCATGCCCTGCTTGTATTGCTCTTTTTTCTCATTAGAAAGCCCAGATAACGCGCCACTACAATGCTTACCGGTTTTTGCACTAGGCCCTTTATCGATAATCGTTTTTAAGACACTTTCATAACGATTATTGGCCGAGGCACCCAAGGCTTTACAACTCCAAGCAATCGCATCTTGTGCAGTACGATCAGCATTATGATAATTTTGTAGCATCGCCTCTGCTAACGCATCAAGTACTACTGTATCGGTTTCTGCCCGACGGTGAATATATTTAGCGGCTCGGCGAATATTCGACATATTGCCACTGGTTATTTGCTCAATATCCCGCTGTCCCTGTGGCGAGACAGCGTAACTTTGTATGCTTAAACAGCATAAGCTGGCCATCAATAGAATCCGCTTCATTTTTTACACCCCTTTTTCTCTAATAAAATAATTACTAACAATAAACGATAAAAACCATACTCGATATTGACGCCTTTTAAAGCACAACACGGTTATATTACCTAATGCATCTGTTGTTGATAGTTTGCTAACAAGCTCGCTAATGGTTGATAAGAGTACTTTTGTACCGCATCAGAAAGCAATAAAATGGCTTGCTCCTGCTTACCTAAATCCCAAAGCCCTATGCTATAAACATAGATATAGTGTGCCTTATACTGATCTTGTTGTTCAATATCAACTGCTTGTTTTAAATACTCCAACCCTTGCTCTTTTTGTTGCTGCCTTACATAACTTAAACCTAAAGCAAAATAAGCCTGTGCATTATTAGGCTCAACTTCTATCGCTCGCTGCAACTGTGCCACAGCCTTTTCTTCCTCGCCAATAATACGATACAAGTCGGCGCTATTAATTAACGCAAAATAAAAATGAGCGTCTAACTGTAATGCTTTTTTATAATTGTTTTCTGCCTTAGCAAACTGACCCTTCTTTTGCCAGTAGCCCGCTAGGTTTGCTAATGTCCCCGGCTCATCACTATGATATGTTGCCGCCTGTAAATATTCACGTTCTACTTGTTGGTAGGCTTCCAAAGCCCATGCTTGTGGTATATCCGCAAACGCTTGTAGCGCCTCATAACGCACCACATAAAAAGAATCTTCAAGTAAACGCTTCCACTGTAGCCTTTTATTGGCCGGAAGCATCACCAGCAAAGCGGCGGCCTCACGGCGAATGCTAGGATTATTATGCAACACCCCCTCTGCAATAATATTCTCTGGGTTAAAAGCCCCTGGATAATCATTTAGTAGGCGTAGAATACTTGCCTTTAAAAAATCACTTGTTGTACTTTTGTTATACAAGCTAAGTAAGTCATTAACCGCGTTAACCTCCCCTTTAAAAGCAAGAGAAAAAGCATGGGTGGTATCAGAGACGTTATCTGAACTAACCCCCCATTGCTGTAAATGGCTTTCTGACCATTCTGCTGACTCTTTTACATGGCAGCGATTACAGGCATTAGGCGCACCGGTTGTTTGGCTAACGCTTGGCTTGGGTGTAAAAAATTTATGATCTCGCCGATTATCAACCCCCATATAAGTCGTCTCAGGCATATGACAATCAACACACGCGCTGCCTTGTTTAAAGCCTTCGTGATGATGATGGGTGTCGACATTATATGTTGTTGCACTGTGACACTGCA
>CBDUPS010000048.1:0-8170 GCA_965369155.1 uncultured Spongiibacteraceae bacterium | reverse complement strand
CCCGATAGCTTTCCTGGTACCGGTTATGGCATGACAGAAACCAATGCCGCAGGTTTTGCCGCAACCGGTGCTCTTTATCATTACCACCCCGATAGTGTTGGTATTGCCACCCCTATTGTTGAATGCAAAATATGTGATGATAACGGTAACCCACTACCGGCCAATCAACGGGGCGAAATTTATCTAAAAACACCATCAATGATTAACGGCTATTGGAATAAAGCCGAAGCCAATAAAGAAACCTTTGTTGATGGTTGGCTTATTACCGGAGACATCGGCTACCTTGATGAAGAGGGCTTTTTATACATTGTGGATCGCTCTAAAGATATGGTGATTCGTGGGGGCGAGAATATTTATTCGGCCGAGGTTGAGCAAGCTATATATGAACACCCTGATGTACAAGAAGTTGCAGCCTTTGGTATTCCTCACGAACAATTAGGTGAAGAACTAGTAGTCGCCATTCGCCTAAAATCAGGTAGCAGCATCACCAGCGACATTATTACTGCCCACACTAAAGAGCGGCTTGCTGCTTTTAAAGTACCATCAAAAATAAAGTTTTACTCTGAAGAGTTGCCTAAAAATGCCGCTGGAAAAGTGCTGAAGAAAAATCTTAAAGAAAGCTTTTAAATATTAACCATCAAATAGGCAGTGCTGTATTAGTATCGATACGCACTGCTTTTTTATGTCTCAGCAATTCATACCTTATTTATTGTTTAACCGGTTTTTTTTGTAATTTACGTTGCAATGTTCGCCGATGCATACCTAATTCACGGGCTGTTTTAGATACATTGCCATCATTGTCTTTTAGTGTTTTTTGAATATATTCCCACTCTAATCGATCAACCGATAACGGTTTCTCTTGAATAGGTGTGTTTATATCCCCTTCAATATGCTCAAATGCCTCAATAATTTCAGACACCGTTGCGGGCTTACATAAATAATTTGTTGCCCCTAATTTAATCGCTTCAACTGATGTGCTAATACTTGAATAACCCGTTAAAACAACGATTGCCGCCTCGGGCGATTGTTGATGAATAGCCCGAACTAATGCTAAACCCGATTCCCCATGAATGTTTAAATCAATGACGGCATAATTAATAACTGGCTGTGATTCAATATACGTTATAGCTTCCGACAAATTATAAGCTGTTGTTACTTGATAGTTACGCTGTGTAAACCCACGGCTTAGAGCATCTGCTAAAATAACATCGTCATCAATAATAAAGATATTTTTATCACTCATCTGCCCCTCCTAGGGTAAACCGTAACTCTGCCACTGCACCCTGCTGATTAAATAATCGCATCACTCCATTTAACCGCAATACGTTAGCTTGGGTAATTAATAACCCCAAACCTAAGCCCTTTTGCGAGTCTAATAAATTTTTCCCATAGTTTTGCAACACTTGTTCATTAAAACCCTTGCCATCATCTTTTATGGTTAAAATCCACTGACCTCTTTTAGCTTTAGACTCAATCGTAATCACTTTAACTGCATAACGAGAGGCGTTATCTAATAAATTACACAGCGCTTGCTCATAGCCTTGATCAACATCGAGTGCCGTAATGTCTTCTTCTAAGTTAATTTTTATTTCAATATTTGATAATGAGCGACGAACTAGCCAATTATCAATAATCTTTTTTGTGTAGAGATTAATTAACACAGTTTGTGGAATAGACTGTGTTGTTTGAGCAACTTCTCTAAGCTCTGACAATATTTTTTTACAGCGTTCTATTTGCCCCTGTATTTCCTGAATACCTTTATGTTGCAGCTTAAGGTCATCTTCCACCAATAAATTATCGGCCAATACAGATACGGAATTAAGCGGAGTACCCAGTTTATGTGCGGTACCTGCGGCTAACGAGGCTACCGACAGCACTTGTTGCTCCATTAACCCTTTCTCACGCAACTGATTAATTTGCCGCTGCTGCGTCACTAAGGTTTCAGCCATTCGTGTAACAAAGTAAGCAATAAGCACCGTACTTAATACAAACGTCAGCCACATACCCGCCAAGTGTAAATTAATCGGTAAATCAACCTGATGGTAATCCCCCATATTGTGATTAGAGAAAAGCAACATACTGTAAATAATAAGTGCCATGACACTAATGGCCGTATTGTGCCAACGGTTTAGTGTTAAGGCGCCAATAACAATAGGTAGCAATAGATAACTAATAAAAGGGTTAGCTGCCCCACCGGTAAAAAAAACAAATAAAGACAAACAAACAACATCGCCAATTAAGTGAAAAAACAATTCATTTTGGCTAATACTTTTCTTAACTCGTATCCTAAAAAAAATAACCACAAGCCCTGCTACTTGCAGCGCTAAAATGCTTGAGGCTAATAAATAATTAAAGGGTAACTGAAACTGGTAATAACAAAGCAACAAAGCCGCTAATTGCGAAACCACGGTAAACAGCTTTATCCAATAAAGCCGGTAAAGGTTAAGAGAGTTTTTGTTAATGGGTTTTAACATAGAATTTGCTAACTCTTTAAGAGTGTTACTACAGAATAAAGAGAGCACTTATCGTATTCGGCAAGCAATCATGCGCTATTAAACACATTACCCACCTAGCCTTAAAAGTCAGTTACTCATCATGCTGGGGTTTTTACAGCCATTTTTATTAATGTATAAACTAGTTTATTGTAGATATTGCCAAAAAAACTATTTTTCTTATTTAAAAATAGCTTTTGGTAAGGGGGAATAAAATAAAGGTCAAGGTAATGAGCCTCTTTGGTATGTTCTATATTTTGACGCTTTTTCTTATATTGCCACCACAACGAAGGACGAACATAACCGGCAATAATTTCATCCCTTAAAAAACCCTCTGTAATAAAGCCATCATCAATCGCTTGGCACATGGCTTTGGTCCATATTTCCGATAAGGGGTTATTACGGCAAATCCAAGGCTGAGTATCCATATCGGTATAATGCAGAAGCTTTGTTTTACCCTCTTCGTATTTTTCTAGTGAATTCCATTCGGCCTCAATAGATGGAGAAATTTTTTCTGCCACTTTCATTTCAAACATTAACGTCTCATAGTTTAATGCCCCACTATCAAGCATTTTGACAATCTCTTTAACATCCCAGTTGAGCTTGTCACAATCCATCAGCATGACACTAAACTGAGGGCGGCGTTGACTGCCATCAGCCTCCCATGTTGAGCAAATATCTGCATCGTGCATGTCTTGGTTCCACAAGTTTTGAATATCCGTAAAAACCTGCATATCAGAATCAAGATAAATAGCTCGGCCTTTATGACCATTTAATTCGGGAATAATAAACCGTTGAAATGAAAACGGTGTACGGGGTTGGTTTTCTTTCTTTACCGGCATCGGTATTTCAATATTGGATTCATACATAGGGAAAACATCAACACTCATGCCCGTATTCTTTTTAATACTATACTCAAGCACTTTTACACTAAGTAATTGATCTCGCTGTGAGCCAACATAAACTTTAATAGGCTCATTGGTATAAAGTGGCATCAGGCGTACCCCCGTTTTGGTTAGCGTCTCGCCAATAGCTTTAAATTGTAAATCAAAGTTAGCTTGTCCATTAGAAAGTAACGTTTTGTCATTAAGATGGGCAAATTCTTTGCTATAGCGTATGCCTCCATCAATACCTAATGTACGTATTTCTTTAACACCCGAGTATGCCAATAGAGCAACAACCGCATCGGCACTAAAAAATTGTACGGGTATAACCGGGCCTTCATTTACCGGCAAGTGATTAGCAAGACTGGAGTTGTACCATAGCAGACGACCTTCTTTATTCAGCTTGGCTAAGAGTGGCTGCTCCTCGCAATACTGCGCTAAAGACTTTTGCTGGGGTTTATTATCAACATGAGGGTAAAAAGGCATAACTAAGAAGCCAGCATTTTTATCAACTGCCTCCTGACAAGATACAAATACATCCCAGTCAATAATATGTGCCACATCAACCGGTGTGTTCTCAACAATATGGTTAAGGGAAATCGTCTTGTATTGAGAAACATCAAAATTGGGCAACAGCTCAAATGATGGCCCTTTTCCTATGATAAGCCATGGCGTTTCAAGCCATTTATTTTCGCGAGCTTTATTAAGAAAATTTATCATATACGCAAAGCTTATTTTAATGTGTCAATTATATGGTCGGGGATAACCTGACACTCATTATAGACTAATTAAACGCCACGCTATTTGATCTAGCATACTATTTCATCGTAATGTCATGGGAGATAAACTCAAAACGCGGCAGTGTTTTATTATCAATCGTAACAGTTTCTTGAAACATACTTAGCGGCCTAACCCAGTGGCTATAGTCACCATAAAGGGTACGATAAAACACCAACCACTCTAAGGTTTCACTATGCCTTGCCAGTTCGATTACCTCGTAATACTGGCCTTTATAGTGGCGATAAAGACCTTTTTTTAAAGAACTGCTCATGGCTCTACTGCAGCAGTTACTGTCTGATCTAAATCATCAAACCCGAGCTTATGCAGTCTGGCATAATATCCTGATGACGCTAATAGCTCTTTATGGCTACCACGCTCTACTATAACGCCATTATCTAGCACTAATATTTGATCGGCTTTTTCGATCGTAGACAAGCGGTGGGCAATAACCAAAATGGTGCGATTTTCCATCGCATTTTCAATAGCTGCCTGAATTTTATTCTCTGACTCTGTATCCAGTGCCGAAGTCGCTTCATCTAAAAGCAATAATGGCGCATCTTTATATATCGCTCTGGCGATAGCTAAACGCTGTCTCTGACCACCAGATAAACTATTAGCATTCTCCCCTAGTCTCTCATGTATTCCATTAGGTAAAGCCCTAACAAAATCATCGGCATTAGCCGCCACCAATGCAGCCCATGCTCGCTCTTCGGACTGCTCTTTAGACGCATAGGCTACATTATCTAAAACCGTGGCATCAAAAAGAATCACATCCTGAGATACCATCGCAATCTGTTCGCGTAAACAAGTTAATTTGTAATCATTCAAGGGGATATCGTCTAGTAAAATCTCACCCTGTGACGCCTCATAAAAACGAGGAATTAAACTAGCAATAGTAGACTTACCACTACCAGAATGTCCTACTAAGGCGACCGTCTGCCCCGGCTCTACGGTAAACGAAATATCCTTTAATACATCATCTTCGCTACTGGCATAGTTAAAAGACACATTTTTAAACTCAATTTTACCTTTACAGCGTTCGGTACTATAAGTGCCGGTATCTTTTTCAGGTTCCATATCTAGTACGGCAAAGATTTTTTGAGCTCCAGAAATACTACGCTGCAATATCACGTTCATTTCAATTAGCTGCCTAATGGGCTTAGGAATTAAAGCAACCGCTGTAATATATGCAATTAAATCACCGGTATTTCCAGCGTCTAAAGACGATGGTAATAAAATCATAAAAAAGATAGCGCCAATAGCTACCGCAATAATTAACTGCAAAACTGGGGTATGAATTGCTGAAATACGATTCATTTTTAAGCCTTGCTGAAAGCTTCTAAATGCAGCTTTTGAAAAACGTTTAATTTCAACCTGCTCCCCGGCAAAACTACGTATCACACGGTGACCGGTAGACGCCTCACTGGCCGACTGCAGTACATCACCCGCTAAATCTTGAATTTTATGACTAATATGACGAAACCGTTTACTGGTGTAGCTAACCGTTAAAGCAATGAGTGGTGCCATGCATAAGAAAATTAATGAAAGCTCCCAGTTCTTCCAAAAAATATAAACTAACAAGCCAATAACCGTTAAACCTTCTCGCAAAATAACTTTAACCGCCGTTGTTAATGCACCCGTCATCATGCCAACACTAGTGGTGACTCTGGCGGATACTTGCCCTGAGGGGGTGCTATCAAAATAACTGGTGGGAACCGTCATTAAATGCTCAAACACTTCGGTTTGAATAGCGTAAATTAATTTACCTGACACATAGGCAATATAATAACTGCCTAAAAAAGAGCCTACTCCCCGTATAGCAAAAAGACCAATCGCCATAAAAGGTAAAATCCAACGAGCATCCGTATCTTTAGCCTCTACCGCATCAATAACGTGCTTTAAAAGTTCGGGAAATAAAGGCTGTGTTGCTGCAAAAATCAAAAAACCAACAAAACTAATAAAAAATGGCACTAATAATGGTTTTAAATATTGCAAGATTCTCATGTAAACCTGAAAACCCGTCATTTCATCTACTAGTAACTTACTCATTAATACACTACCGTTATTTAAGTTTAATTGTTCTATTGAAATGGGCTGAGTCGTTTAATCCACTCATAATAATATTTCCCTTTAGACAAACGGAAACAGTTTTTTACCGTATAGTTTTGGCCGTAAAAAATAGAGCGGCGATATCTTAATAATAAAAAAAACAGCCTTAGACTAAAAAAACGATGGTCATACTGTTTTAATAAAATAATTAGCTTATCTCCCACTAAAGAGCGCTCCAATCCTTTGCGCTGCAACAGAGTTTGCATCTGATCAAGACTGTCTGTTAACAGCAAAACACGCTCTTTTCTGCGACTAATTTTTAGATCAATCATCGAATCAAGTTGATCACCTGTCACCGCATTATTGATAGAGGGTACATTCTGTTTTATTTTTTTATTCTGCCCTGTAGTTTTACTTTTTAATTTTTGTACCACAGAAAGAGATACTTTAGGTTCTCTATCGAGAGAGCCATTAACTTGGTTTTTACCGTGGATACGATGCCTTACTAAGGGCTTGTTAAAAAACTTTAAGCCTTTATGAGCCAATGCTAAAAATGCTAACTGGTGGTCATAAATAAATCGCTCACTAAAGGGTAGCAATAAAATATCACGATTAAACAATAAGGCATGGCCTGATACATGATTTTTATGCAGCACCAATAGCGGATCATTGCCCTCTGCGGCAAAATTCACTCGAATCATATTAAGTACAGTAAAACCAGAAAACTCGCCCTCTCCATTAATTATCTGACTATCCGAATAAATAGCTGAGGCATCACCTAAGTTTTCTTGCAAAAGGGTTAATTTATCCAACTCCCAAATATCATCTTGGTCAGAAATAGCAATCAGCTCACCTTTTGTATGACTCAATGCATCTTCTAAGTTTTTTACAAACCCAAGGTTTGTTTCATGACAAATGAGTTTTATTCGAGGGTCTTTATTAGCGTAATCTTTGAGTGTTTCGACAGTACCATCGGTCGAGCAATCATCCGCAATAATAATTTCGAGATGTGTATAGGTTTGATGCAATATTGAATCTAATTGAGGCTTTAAATAATTGCCCGCATTATAGGTGGTGACTACCACTGAAATAAGTGGTTTTGAATCAATCATAGATGAAACAATCTCTTGCTATAGCCAACATATTTTTTGCCCCTTAAGCACACCATTTGTTAGAGTGCGGTATTCTACCCTTATAGCTTACAAAAATCTCATACACTTTACCTTTTGTTTGTGGATAATAGTCACTGTTTCGTCAATTGCTTTAAGGATTCTCCATGGAAAAATCAACGCCAACTAAGGCCAAGTCAATACACGATGTTCCCCAGTGGGACTTTACTGCCGACGCACTTATTGTGGGCTTTGGTGGCGCAGGTGCCTGTGCGGCTATCGAAGCATCAGATAATGGTGCCAGTGTTATTATTTTTGAAGTCGCCAGTGATGCTGGTGGTTCAACTGCCCTTTCTTCTGCTGAAATATACATGGGCGGTAATGGTGGGACTAGGGTACAAAAAGCCTGTGGTTTCCATGATGATTCCCAAGATATGTTTGAATTTTTAATGATGGCTGGTGGCCCGCAGGCAGATGAAGCCAAAGTTCGTGCTTATGTTGATGGGTCTGTAGATCATTTTAATTGGCTCGTTGATATGGGCGTTCCCTTTAAGGATTCCTTCCACGAAGAGCGCGCTATCATGGCATTAACCGATGATTGCCTGCTTTACACCAGTAATGAAAAAGCCTGGCCTTTTAGTGAGAAAGCCAAGCCCTGCCCCCGGGGACACAACCTCGAAGTAGAAGGCGATAACGGCGGCCCTCTGTTTATTAAAATATTAAAAGAAAATGTCGAAAAACGTGATATTCAGGTGGAATACGAAACTCGTGCCGTAACCTTAATCATTGATGATGACAAATCCATTGCCGGTTTAGTGGTTAAGCAAAATGGCCAAGAGTTTTATGCAAAGGCCAA
>CBDUPS010000047.1:0-8175 GCA_965369155.1 uncultured Spongiibacteraceae bacterium | reverse complement strand
GTTTTGCTTGGCGCGATATCACTCAACAGTTACTCAGAAAGCACGGTCGAAAGTTTATCACCTGAGCTAAGAGCGTTACTTCAACAAGAAATGCAGGCTATTCAAGGGGGTATGCAAAATATCATACCGGCCTTTGCAGCAGGAGATCTTGATAAGGTTGCTGATATAGCTGAAAAAATAAGTAACAGTTATATATTAAAGCAACGTCTTAGCGAGTCACAAAAGCACGAGCTGCATAAAAAACTCTCAACAGACTTTATAGCCAAAGATGAAGCGTTTCATAAGTATGCCGGTATGCTTGAGCATGTGAGTAAAGCCGGCCATACCGAGTTGGTAGGCTTTTACTACTCCAAACTTATGGAATCATGCGCCGGTTGCCATAGTGAACATGCTCAACATCGGTTTCCTATTTTTACTAAAACCTTAGACGTAAAAGAACATCATCACTAACGCCTATCCCTATAGTTATAAAAAGGGTATTTAATGATTAAAACTACAGGAGAATTACCATGACCGCACTTTTAAAAACGGTTTTGTTATCTTTTTTGTTAATAGGCTCTGTCAATTTCGCACAGGCGGCAGATGCAAAAGAAACTGAAGACTATATGCCGAGTTTAATTACTAAAACACCTCTTGAGGGGCGTATGCTTGCCATTAAGATCGTACGCAAAACCATAGGGGCAATCCAACGAGACCCAGCTATTAAACATGCGGTTAGGGAAGAGTACCAAGATGACCCAGAGCTATTAATGTATGCGGCAGAGCTTGTGGCCATAGAGTTTAAAACAATCGCTATTGCTAATAACTATTGGCGTTAAAGCAAACCGCTGTATTGCATAGCCGATAAAAGCCACCAATTTTAGGTGGCTTTTTTAGTTAAGTACGAGTCCACGTTGTATGTAGAGTAACATTGGCATCTCGTAATAGGTTATACACCGGGCAGCGTGTAGCAACAGCCTCTTGCAATGCCTGTAAGCGTTCATCAGATTCATCAGTTTTTATATTTACTAAAAAGGTGAGGCTTTGAAAATGAGTGGAGATGCCTTTTTGCCCCATAAGGCCGCGCAAATCAACTACAGCTTTCGTATCGAAAGACAGATCGCTAAATGAAAAATTTAGTTCTTTGGCTATCAGTGGAATCATCACACCTTTGCAGCCATTGAGAGACGCCAGTAAATATTCTAATGGGTTAGGGCCTTGGTCTTCACCACCTAAAGCGGCAGGCTCATCCATTATTAGGGGGGTAAAATCACGAATATAGCTATGGGTTTGTAGGCCTGATTGCCACAGGCTACGTGCTGCAACGTTTAAGATATGTGTACTCATAAGATTCTCTGTGCTTTTTTAAATATTTGTTAGTAATCAACAACCGTGAATATATTAGGTTTTGATAGCGCGATTAAAAATAGCTTTTTAAGACTTTTACAATTGCACTAGAAACGTTGTAAACAGTTTTGTACTGTCTACCGTGAGAGTTTACAGTTTGTTTGGATTCTATTGGACGGGGTTGGATCGCTTTATGGTACCAGAGGCCGGACTCGAACCGGCACGCTTTTAAGGGCGGGGGATTTTGAATCCCCTGTGTCTACCAATTTCACCACTCTGGCATGTTACCTAAAACGAGGGGCGATTATACAGCAGGCTTGCTACACTGCCAATGTATTGTGTTTTTTCTTGTTGGTGTATGGCGGTTGATATCGTTGTATCAGGCAGGGCATTCCGTTAATCTAGCGCTCCCATGAAAACGGCCGATTTTACATTTTCCCTCCCTGAGCATTTAATTGCTCATTTTCCCTGCCCAGAGCGCACGGGTAGCCGTTTACTGTGTCTGGATAAAAGCACCGGGCAGGTGCAGCACCATCAATTTCTCGACATTCTTAATTATGTTAATGCGGGTGATTTGTTGGTATTTAATAATACTAAGGTGATTCCTGCCCGTTTGTTTGGCCGTAAAAGTACCGGTGGTAAGGTTGAGGTTTTGGTAGAGCGTTTAACCGATGAGTACAGTTGTATTGCCCATGTGCGGGCTAATAAATCGCTTAAAGAGGGTGCTGTTGTTGAGTTTGCCAATAACGATGGCGAGGTAGTAGGTACTTGCCAGATGATAGGCCGGCAAGGAGGTTTATTTAGTTTACAATTTAACCGGCCCTTAATGAGCGTGCTTAATACCATTGGTCATATTCCATTACCTCCTTATATTAACCGTGAAGATACTTTAGAAGATCAATCGCGTTATCAAACGGTGTATAGCAAAACCTTAGGGGCAGTGGCGGCACCTACCGCCGGCTTGCATTTTGATGAGGTGATATTACAAAAATTAGCCGATAAAGGGGTAGAGCTTGGTTTTGTCACGCTCCATGTAGGAGCTGGTACATTTAAGCCAGTGCAGGTTGATGATGTTAATGACCACACTATGCACAGGGAGTGGCTAGAGGTTGATGCAACGGTTTGCCAGCAAGTCGCTAACACTAAGGCCCGTGGTGGTAAAATTATTGCGGTAGGCACCACCACAGTGCGTTCCTTAGAGTCTGCGGCACAAATTAATGGTGGGGTGTTAAAGCCTTATAAGGGCGAGACAGATATTTTTATTTATCCGGGTTTTGAGTTTAAGGTTATTGATGGATTGCTAACCAACTTTCATTTACCTGAATCGACGTTGCTTATGTTAATTTCGGCATTAGCCGGGCGAGATGCGGTGTTAGCCGCGTATAATGAAGCAATAAAACAAGAGTACCGTTTTTTTAGTTATGGTGATGCCATGTTAATTAAACAATTTACTAACAACAGTAATGGTTAAAACATGGCTAGACAGTGTTTTATGAATTTTAAAATAAGTGCTACAGAAAACTTAGCACGCCGTGGAAAGCTCACTTTTCCCCGGGGAGAGATAGATACTCCAGCATTTATGCCGGTGGGTACTTATGGCACGGTAAAGGGTATGCTACCTAAAGACATCAAAGAGTTGGGTGCACAAATTATTTTGGGTAATACTTTCCACCTAATGTTGCGTCCGGGTACCGAGGTAGTAAAAGCCCACGGTGATTTACATGATTTTATGGGTTGGGATAAACCCATCTTAACCGACTCAGGTGGTTTTCAGGTTTTTAGCTTAGGAGCCATGCGTAAAATTACTGAAGAGGGTGTTGAGTTTCAGTCGCCTATTGATGGCAGTAAAGTTTTTTTAAGCCCAGAAAAATCGATGGAAGTACAAAGAGATTTGGGTAGTGACATCGTGATGATTTTTGATGAATGTACGCCTTATCCGGCAACAGAAGAAGAAGCGCGACAATCAATGGAGTTATCCATGCGTTGGGCTAAACGCAGTAAAGAGGGTCACGGTGATAACCCATCGGCATTGTTTGGCATTGTGCAAGGGGGTATGTACACCCATTTACGCGATGAGAGTTTGCAAGGTTTGGTTGATATTGGTTTTGATGGTTATGCTATTGGTGGTTTATCGGTAGGTGAACCTAAAGATGAAATGTTAAAAGTATTTATTGCCGATGTGCTTGGTTCTGAAATGGGTGTTGGTACGCCTGGGGATATTATTGAGGCAGTGCGTCGTGGTATTGATATGTTTGATTGTGTAATGCCAACCCGTAATGCCCGTAATGGCCATTTATTTACCTCAACAGGGGTAATAAAGATTCGCAATGCGGTACATAAAAAAAGTGTTGAACCATTAGATCCAGAGTGTGATTGTTATACCTGTAAAAACTTTACTCGGGCTTATTTACATCACTTAGATAAATGTAAAGAAATGTTAGGGGCGCAGTTAAATACCATTCATAACTTACATTTTTATCAAACTCACATGGCGAATATTCGCGCTGCAATTAGTGAAAATCGATTTGAGCAGTTTGCCGATAGTTTTTATGCGAAGCAAAATATAAGAGAAAATGCCAGCAGTGGAAATAATCCTTAATAGAAAGGCCCCCTAACGTAGATAGCCCTAAGGGAAACCCTATGTATAAAATAGCCGTTTTTATTCCTGAAGATTATCTTGATGTGGTAAAGGCTGCATTATTTTCTGCAGGTGCGGGAAGAATAGGCGATTACGATAGTTGTTGTTGGCAGGTATTAGGTACAGGGCAGTTTCGGCCACTTGATGGTAGTGCTCCATTTTTAGGGGAGCAAGATAAGCTCGAACAAGTCTCTGAATGGAAAGTAGAGTTAGTTTGTGAGACGCAATATCTTAAACAGGCCATAACGGCAATGATAGCGGCACATCCTTATGAAGAACCTGCTTATGATGTTTATAAGCTTTGTACTAAGGATGAGCTACCGTGATAGAAACTATCCGCCAGCGTGTGTTGCAGTATAAGCCTAATGATTTACCAGATGCGTCATCAGAGGCTGCGGTACTTATTCCTATTACGGTTAGTGATTCCCCCCATGTTATTTTAACTAAAAGATCAGAGTTATTAGCCAGCCATCGTGGGGAGGTAGCTTTTCCCGGTGGCAAAAAAGATGTCACTGATAATGATTTAATAGCAACGGCGCTAAGAGAAAGTGAAGAAGAAATTGCGCTGTTTGCCAATCAAGTAGAAGTGTTAGGCCCCCTGGGTAGTATTGTTACCCGTTATGGTATGCGGGTAACACCTTTTGTAGGATTGGTTGCTGATGATGACTTGCAGCTTACCCCTAATCCCGATGAGATTGATGCTATTTTTACCGTACCGCTAGATTTTTTTGCCGATAAAAAAAACTTACAGCTTGATTATTATCACTATCAAGGTCGCGATCGTTACGTGCCGCGTTTTCATTATGATGGTTTTAAAATATGGGGCGTTACAGGGGTAATGCTAATTGAAATGGTAAATGTTATTTTTGATACCAACATTGATACTGATAATTTACTGTAGTTTTTTTAAAAGAAAAAACGTGAGGAGTATATGTGCTTTTTCAATTAGAAAATAAAAAAGTCACTTTAGGTAAAGACGTTTTTATTGCCCCTAATGCAACGGTTATTGGTGATGTGATTGTGGGTGATAAAGCGAGTGTTTGGTTTAATACCGTGATTAGAGGCGATACCGAAACCATTACTATTGGTGATGAAACCAATATTCAAGATGCCTCGGTTTTGCATGCTGATCCGGGGTTTCCTTTAACACTTGGCAGAGGCATTACCGTAGGACATAAAGCTATGTTGCATGGTTGTACGGTGGGTGACTATAGTTTAATAGGTATTAATGCGGTGGTTTTAAATGGAGCAGTAATTGGTAAGCATTGTTTAATTGGTGCTAATGCATTAGTTACCGAGAATATGGTTGTTCCTGATGGGGCTTTGGTATTAGGTTCTCCCGGAAAGATAAAACGTATGTTGCCAGATGAGCATAAAAAAGCTTTAGAAGAGTCGGCAAAAAATTATGTAAAAAATGGGCAACGCTTTAATCAGCATTTGTTTGTTCAAGAGGTAAAAGATGACTGAGGTAAAATCACCTTGCATGAATATATGCGGTTTGGATGAAAATGATATGTGTTTTGGCTGTTATCGAACGCTTAATGAAATAACCCATTGGCATAATTATTCGAATGAAGAGAAAATTATTGTTTTAGGTAAAGCCAATAAAAGAGCGCAAGGCGAAGAAGATGCGTGATAGTTTTATTGCAGCCTAACTATATTTCTTTACCCCGAGCCTTGGTCACTACGTTGTCTTGAACTTGTAAAACCTCAAAGGTAAAGTTATTAATTTTTAAGCCTATTTCCGCCTCAGGAAATGATTCCAAATGCTCAAGAATTAAACCACTAATGGTTTTTGGCCCATCACTGGGCAAGTTCCAACCAGTAATACGATTAATATCCCTAATGTTTGCTGTTCCATCTAATATCCATGAGCCATCTTTTTGTTGAACCGCATCTGTGGCGATGCCTTTCATATTAGAGGCAGAAATTTCACCAACAATTTCTTCTAAGATGTCCTCAATAGTTACGGCTCCTAAAATATCACCGTATTCATCAACAACGAAAGCAAAATGATTTTTTACTTTTTGAAAATGTAATAGTTGTGTGGTGAGTGGTGTGTTCTCTGGAATAAAATAAGGTTTTTGTATTTCTTGCAGCATGCCGGGGCGGTCTAACGAGCCTTCGCGAATAAAGCGTCCAGCCGTACGCAAATGTAATAAGCCTAAAACATTATTTAAATCTTTTTGATAAACCGCAATACGGGTAAATTCACTTTGCCGAATTTTTTGTAAAATAATGGAATCGTCATCATCTAAATTAATGCCATAAATTTCGTTACGAGGAATAAGAATATCGTTAACGGTGGCACTTTCTAAATTAAGAATATTGAGTAACATCGCTTGGTGTTGGTCGGGAATGCGATGACCCGCATCACCAACAATACTGCGTAATTCTTCGGAGGTTATTGACTCGTCTTGGCGTTTCTTAGGATCAAGGTCAAATAGTTTTAAAATGCCGTTGGTTATTACATTAACAGAGGAAACTAAAGGCCACAGAATAAATAATAATCCACGCAAAATGTAGCTTGCTTTAAAAGCGACTTTTTCAGGATGAATGGCTGCATAGGTTTTGGGTGTTATTTCAGAAAAAATAAGTACCACTAACGTCAGCAGGGCGCTAGAAACAAGAATGCCGGCATCCCCTAATAAGCGTATAGCAATTAATGTGGCGATAGAGGTAGCTAAAATATTAACTAAATTATTGCCGATAAGTATTAGGCCAATAAGCTGATCAGGACGGCGGAGTAGCTGTTGCGCAAGGCGTGCGCCCTGAGAATGTTTGCTGTGATGTTTTAATCGGTAACGATTAAGCGACATCATGCCCGTTTCGGTGCCGGAGAAAAAGGCCGATAGTAGCAGTAAGAAAAATAGCGCAAAAAATAAAATTTCTAGCGGGATGTTATTCAACAGAGGTTAGCCTTTAATTAAAACGAAAGTAATGGGGTGGTAAGCTTTAAGCGATAAATTCTAAAATAAATTTACTACCAAAGTAAGCAAGCATTAAGAAAATAAAGCCGGTAATCGTCCAGCGAGTTGCTGTAGTGCTACGCCAGCCTTTTTGATAACGCCCCCATAAGAGTATAGAGAATAAAGCCCATGCCAATAAAGATAAGAGTGTTTTATCAATAAGATGCTGGGCAAATAAGTTATCGACGAATAAAAAGCCCGTAATAATAGAGCCACTTAATAGAACAACACCAATACCAATCATTTGGAATAACAGTATTTCCATAGTTTGTAATGGGGGTAGTGATTGCAGCAGGCTATTAAATTTTCTTTGCTTTAATAGACGGTCTTGCATGGCCAGAGCGATGGACTGAATGGTGGCAATGGTAATCACGCTATAGGCCAAAATAGACAATAAAATATGCAGCAAAATACCCAAACCAAAATGTTGAGGTTGGTAGTTACTGGAAAACAACAATGAGTTAATAACAGATAATGCCGCCAATGGGAAAACGGGAATCAGCAGGTTGGCAATCGGTTGGCGCCAGCTTGTGACTAAGCTAATCAGGGCGATAAAACAAAAAATGAGTGATGAGACATTAAAGAAGCTTAAGTCGGCTCCAGTAGGGGAAGACAGGGTAAAGAATACAACTGCACCGTGAGCTGCTACAGCCGCAATAGCAAAAACAGATAAACGTGGTGATAGAGTGGTGATCTGTTTTTTCTGTGCAGCAGATAACCCTAGAATGAATCCACAAATAAGGTATAGCGATACAGCTATGGTGCTAGTAATAATTAAGGTCATAGGTATTGTTGTGAGTGCTCAGTTTTATATTCCTATAGTGTCGCATAAGCCATCAATGCGTTGAAGTATTTTGTAAGGTAAGTACCGTTAAATCCCTGACAAGCGGTATTTTTGCACTAAGTGTTCAGTTATACTTGGGAAATAGCCATTTTTTAAACACGCCATTTTGGCGTATTAAAGAGTAATAACCTACAGGTAGCCAGATGTTTGATAATTTAACAGATCGTTTATCTCATAGTTTAAAAAAGATAACCGGCAACGCAAAGCTTACTGAAAGCAATATTAGCGATACATTACGCGAAGTTCGTATGGCCTTATTGGAGGCCGATGTAGCCTTGCCGGTAGTAAAGCAGTTCGTTGAGCAGGTAAAGCAGCGGGCTGTAGGCCAAGAAGTATCATCAAGTTTAAGCCCCGGTCAGGTTTTTGTAAAAATAGTCCAAGATGAGCTTGTACAGGTA
>CBDUPS010000046.1:0-8204 GCA_965369155.1 uncultured Spongiibacteraceae bacterium | reverse complement strand
TTCTTTTTAACACTGCATCACCCATTTCTTTGGTGCTGGCGAGTGTCATCCCTTTGGTATAAATATCAGGGGTTCTTAGGCCGCTATCTAGCACATCGTTAACTGCCTTTTCGATTATATCAGCTGCATCACTTTCATTCAGTGAATAACGCATCAACATAGCAACCGATAAAATAGTAGCCAGTGGATTTGCTTTACCTTGCCCGGCAATATCAGGCGCTGTGCCATGACAGGGCTCATACATACCTTGCCCGGATTGATTAAGCGATGCCGAAGGCAGCATGCCTATTGAGCCTGTTAGCATTGCCGCTGCATCTGATAAAATATCACCAAACATATTACCCGTAACCACCACATCAAACTGCTTGGGAGCCCTTACTAATTGCATCGCAGCATTATCAACATACATATGTGACAAAGTAACGTCTGGATAATCGCCTTTAATTGATTCTAGTATTTCACGCCATAATACCGTCACCTCAAGCACGTTAGCCTTATCTACAGAACACAGACGACCTTGACGTTTTTGTGCCAACTCAAAAGCCAGGCGACCAATCCGTTCAATTTCATCTTCGTGGTAAGTATACGTATTAAAACCCCGGCGCTTACCGTTAGCATCTGTTTCTATACCACGGGGCTGACCAAAATAAATTCCCCCGGTGAGCTCACGAACAATCAAAATATCCAAGCCCGAAACTATCTCAGGTTTTAATGTTGAAGCATCCGCGAGCTGTGGATACAAAATAGCTGGGCGTAAATTGCCAAACAAACCCAATTGCTCTCTAATACCAAGCAAACCTTTTTCAGGACGCAGCGCCATAGGTAACTTATCCCATTTAGGCCCACCAACGGCACCTAATAATATGGCTTTACTCTGTTTGGCTTTTTGCAATGTATCTTCTGGCAATGGATGACCTGTTGCATCAATTGCCGCCCCGCCTAACAACCCATGAACCAACTCAAGACCGAGTTGCTTCTTTTCATTAACCCGCTCTAACACTCTTTGTGCTTGCTCTATAACTTCAGGGCCAATGCCATCACCGGGTATAACTAAAATAGTGTTACTCATATCCTTTTTTAACCTTTTATTTTTATCTCAAATTAGTGGTATTAATTAGTTACATTAAAAAGCCAAGGCGACTGCTCACGCCAACGAGCCTCAAATGCTTCAATACTAGCCTTATCCTCAAGGGTTAACCCAATATCATCTAAACCATTTAATAAACAATACTTTCTAAAGGCGTCTACTTCAAAAGCAATCAAATCCCCTGATGGGGTAGTAATGGTTTGCCCCTGTAAGTCCACAGTTAATTGGTAACCTTCCTGTTGATTAACCGCCGCAAATAAATCATCAATAATATTTTCACTTAATACGATCGGCAATAAACCATTCTTAAAACTATTATTAAAAAATATATCAGCAAAGCTTGGGGCTAAAATAACCCTAAACCCATAATCAGCAAGTGCCCAAGGTGCATGCTCTCGACTAGAACCACAACCAAAATTTTGTCGTGTGAGCAATATCGATCCGCTTTTATAACGGGGCTGATTTAAAACAAAGTCTTTATTTAATGGCCGCCCTTCACAAGACTGATCTGGTTGGCCTTCATCGGTGTAACGCAATTCATCAAATAAATTCTTACCAAAACCTGTGCGCTTAATTGATTTCAAAAACTGTTTAGGAATAATCATATCCGTATCAACATTAGCGCGATCTAACGGCACCACTATCCCCTGATGGGTAATAAACTTATCCATGAGCGACTCCTGTTAATTCATTCACATTGATAAAGCGGCCAGTTACAGCTGCAGCCGCTGCCATCGCTGGACTCACCAAATGCGTTCTACCGCCAAAGCCTTGCCGTCCTTCAAAGTTACGGTTACTGGTAGAGGCACAATGCTCGCCTTTACCTAATTTATCGGCATTCATCGCTAAACACATCGAACAGCCCGGCTCACGCCACTCTAAACCTGCTTCAACAAAAATTTTATCCAAGCCTTCTGCCTCAGCTTGTTCTTTAACCAAACCAGAACCTGGGACCACTAATGCTTGTTTTAATGTGCTGGCAACTTTGCGTCCTTTGACAACCTCAGCAGCCTCTCTTAAGTCTTCAATACGAGAATTGGTACAAGAGCCAATAAACACTCTATCTAAAACAATATCGGTAATCGCCTGTCCTTCTTTTAAACCCATATAGTGCAATGCTTGAGCGATTGATTTTTTTTCATCATCATCGGCACCGTCATTAATATAGGGAACAAAGCCATCGACAGAAACCACCATTTCAGGAGAGGTACCCCAGGTAACCTGTGGCTTAATCGCACTACCATCAATAACCACTTCTTTGTCAAACAGCGCATCGGTATCACTCACTAAATCCTTCCACGATTCTACCGCTTTCTCCCACATTTGCCCCTTAGGGGCAAATGGACGACCCTTTAAATAATCAATGGTCGTTTGATCTACGGCAATCATCCCTGCTCGAGCACCAGCCTCTATCGCCATATTACAGACTGTCATGCGACCTTCCATCGATAACGCCTGAATAACCTCACCGGCAAACTCAATCGCGTAGCCTGTACCACCTGCAGTACCAATGGTGCCAATAATGGCTAATACCACATCTTTTGCAGTAACACCCTTTTGTAATTTGCCATTCACACTCACCCGCATGTTCTTCATTTTTTTCTGAATCAAGCACTGGGTTGCCATCACATGCTCTACTTCAGAAGTGCCTATACCATGAGCTAAAGCGCCAAAAGCACCATGAGTCGATGTATGAGAGTCACCACACACGATTGTCATGCCCGGCAATGTTGCCCCTTGTTCAGGCCCCATCACATGAACAATACCCTGACGCTTATCATTAATGGCAAATTCCAACACACCAAACTCATTACAGTTATCCCCTAAGGTTTTTACCTGAATGCGGGAGACTGTATCTTCAATCCCATCAACGCCACGGCTTCGTTCTATAATACTGGTGGGTACATTATGATCTGGTGTGGCAAGATTCGTTTCTGCACGCCATAATTTTCTTCCAGCCAAACGCAAGCCCTCAAAAGCCTGCGGAGACGTTACTTCGTGAACAAGCTGCCTATCTATATAAATTAAAGCCGTACCATCATCACGTTGTTTGACTACATGAGACTGCCAGATTTTGTCATAAAGAGTTTGCTTAGCCATATCGCCTTCTTTTCTTTTAGCTGTTAATTACACTCATTATGATATGCTTGCCTTTTCAATAACTCAAATTTATTATTTTTATAAACAATATAAAATATACTTATGGATATTCAGGCAATAAAAACATTCCTTATGGTGGCTCAGGAAGGCTCATTTTCTAAAGCCGCTCGATTATTACATCTCACCCAACCGGCTATCAGCCAACGAATTGCTGCATTAGAGGAGCAACTCAACACATCACTATTTCACCGAAGCGGTAAAACACTTTTGTTAACTCAAAGCGGTTTATTGCTACAGCAAAAAGGCAAACTCTTAGTTGATCAAGCTGATGAATTAACCCATCAGTTACAAACCCAAACCCAAACCGTGAGTGGTACATTACATTTTGGCACCAGCCACCACATTGGTTTGCATCACTTGCCTGCAACGCTACGTCAATACAACGAACGCCACCCACAGGTAACACTAGATTTACAGTTTATGGAATCTGAAGCCGCTTATGAGCGTGTACTCCAAGGAGAGTTAGAACTGGCGATTGTTACCATTAACCCTAAAAAAATTCATACCACTTTAGCCCATAAAGCTCTTTGGCAAGACCCGCTAGTTTTCACAAGCGCATTAGACCATCCCCTCGCCCAAAAAAAGAAACTCTCGCTAGCAACTCTGGCAACATTTCAAGGGATTTTGCCCGAAGCCGACACATTCACTGGTAAGCTTGTTCATCAATTATTTCACAAAAACCATCTGCCCCTTTCTGTTGCCTTAGCCACTAATTATCTTGAAACAATAAAAATGCTAACCCATGCAGGTTTGGGGTGGAGTGTATTACCAGAAAGCCTTGTGGATGAGCATTTATGTGTATTACCTATCCAGCAAAAATTAACCCGTACACTAGGGATCGTCTATCATCCGAAAAGGGCATTCTCTAGTGCCGCGCAAGCACTGCTCACGCTTATTGAAACATAAAAAAGTAAAAAAAATCACCAACCTAAACTATACTTAAATGCGTAAGGAAGAATAATCAAAATTAAAAAGGATTTTTATGCTAAAAGTGACATATAACAACTCTCAAGCCCACCCTCTCTGGCTTATTCATGCAGAAAATACTATTGGTGGCCTTTCTAACTGTCATATTCAAATTAATAGCTCAAATAATCCACAGCACGATGCTAGCATTATCATCGAAAACGACATGGCTTATATTGTGCGTAAAAGTGATGCCATCATTCACCTCAACCAAAGTATTGTTCAGCATAAAGAACTTATTCAGCACGGTGATTCTCTCAGTATTGGTGACGAAATCCTTACTATCGAAGATCCATCTCAGTCTATTGCTAATTTAAAAAAACTAGCTGAGTCCATCGGCAGTCCGAGTAGGCATGACGCTAATAGCAGTTTGTGGACCATAGAGGGTATTGACGGCAACTCCCTGTCTTATCAATTTACGATTACAAAAGAACATGTCTTAGGTAGAGAGCAGCACTGTGACTTTATAATCCATGACCCTGTTTTATCCCGAAAACACGCTAGAATCACGTTGCAAAATCAACACCTTTTAGTGGAAGACTTAGATTCATCCAATGGCACTTATATCAATAATGTTAGAGTAAAAGCCGCAACCAAAGCATTACCAGGCGACA
Source organism: uncultured Spongiibacteraceae bacterium (assembly GCA_965369155.1). Classification (GTDB taxonomy): domain Bacteria; phylum Pseudomonadota; class Gammaproteobacteria; order Pseudomonadales; family CBDUPS01; genus CBDUPS01. The sequence continues at coordinate 3,377 of CBDUPS010000046.1, read as the reverse complement.
TAATAACTTTTGAGAAATTAGCTTTTATTGTTAAGGGCCCGATTAGAGAGATTAACCAAACGGTAGTGGGAAATGCCATTAACATTGATGAGATTATAAAACAAGCTGAACAAAAAAAATGGCAAACTAAAGATAGTAGTATCGGCAACCGTCACAACACACAAATGATGGATGCGTTAAAAGAAGAGCAAACAAAAGAATACCGCTCAATGACATTAGTTGGGGGTATTATTTGTGGCTTATTAGGTATTATTTTAATTGCTTTAGTATTTGCTTTTTTATAAAAGCCATTTAAAAACTATTTGATAAAACCTCACCCAATAAAAAAACCCGCACGAAGCGGGTTTTTTACACATGCCAATGGCTAGAATGAATAACTAACACGAGTGTAGAGTAATCTACCACGGGGGTCAGCCACTTTAGTATCAAAACCCATACTAGTATTAACATTAGGTGGTGGAACATCACCTACGTTAATAATACCAAACTGCAAGTTCAGCACTGCATCATTAGCAACATCAAGTGCATAACCATACTGTAGATCAACTGTTTCATGGTTACTTATTTTTGTTACTGTTCCTGCAGGCTCTCCAGCATTAATCTGATCATCACCATAAGAATCAGTAAAATGATAAACCACGCTTGCAGTATGTCGTTCTTTCACCCAGCTAAATGCTACCTTACCCTTCCACTCAGGTAGTGATCTGGCAAAGTTGTTAAAGTTTCTTAACCCAACCACATCAACTTTAGCCGAGTTAGCCACTGAGTTATCTTGTAATTTATATGAGTTAATAAAGGTTGCCTGTGATGCAATAAAGAAGCTCCCTGCATTCTCAGTATCATGGCTCCAATTAAAGGTAAAGTCTAAGCCATCAGTACTAATTTCTCCGGAGTTAATATATTTAGTTTCTATTAACTGAATACGCTGCAAACCGGGATCACGGGTAACGCGAGAGTCAAACGGATTAGCATTAACAATGGCTTGAGGACTTTCTTTGACGATAATGTCATCAACGGTAATATCCCAATAATCAATAGTAAAAGAGGTATTATCAAATGGTGTGAAAATCATACCAAAGTTATACGATACGGCCTCTTCTGGATCTAAGTCGGGATTACCAAAAGGCCTTACTGCGGTAAAATTAGGTGTACCACCAAACAATGGATCACTCACTTCATCTAACAAAACCAAAGCACCACCGGCTTGTTGATGTAACGAAGGCGCCCTAAAAGAGGTGCTACCTGACGCACGAATGGCGCTAAACTCACTAACCTCCCAACGCAAAGCTAGCTTGGTATCAAAACTGCTACCAATATCGCCGCCATAATCCTCATAACGAACCGCAGCTTGTGCTTCAAAGTTTTCAGCCAATGGTGCATTTAGTTCAGCAAACACGGCATAAACATCTTGGTCAACGTCAAAATCTTCACCACCAATTAAAAACACATAATTATCATTGGCGTAATCTGTATCAACATTTTGCTGTAACCATTCTTTTCTATACTGAAGACCAACCGCTAAACCTAATGAACCATGTTCAAGTTCGGCCAACTCGCCGCTTACTACAGCCTCTGCTGTAAATAACTCTGATTTACGCTCTACTTGTGCTTCACCGGTAAAACCTCTCACCACATCTGATTGCTGATAAATATAACTACCCTTATCAGCCACCCAAGATGGAATTCCACCAGTCGGGTTCCACCAATAACAACCGTTGGCTGTGTCTCCTGCAACACCACTGGTACAGTTAGTGCCACCTAAGCCATTAAGAGCCATTTGCAACTCATTTTTTAATGTGTCGATATTACGTAATTCATATTCATTAGTACTGTATTGAACCGCTGCATCATAGGTCCAAAGAGGAGAGAACTCGCCTTCAAGACCCAATAGCACTCTAGATGTTTCATTTTTACGAGAGTTACTAGCAGGTTTAGTAGCAACACCATTCCATTGGTTACCTAATGTACGACCAATAAAACGACTATCCGTTATAACTAACCCACCGGTTACATTCTGTGCAAGATTCGTCCCAGTAGGGCTATAAGGGTTCGCTTGAGGTACAACGGGAAAATCTAGAATAGGAAAAGACGCTGAAGTTTTTACATCAGGAGCCTCAGCATAGCTATACAAAAGCTCACTATAGAGCTTCATTGTGTCTGAAAAACGATACTGATAGTTAATCATGGTTTGTAATCGTTCTTCTTCGGTCACTAAATCAAACTGATTGGTAAAATCTAAATTACAAAAGCCTATTCGTAAGGCTGGTGTGATTGCTCGCTGTACATCTGCATCTCCACCACCTGCCTCACAACCTGGGTCAATAAAAGGTACCGCTCCTGGTGTTCCAGGGGGAAGAGGGATCGGTATCACAGCAGTAGGCACTAAAAATGAACCCGGCTGTCCTGCATTACTCACTCCAGTACCCGCGGTAAATTCGGAACGATCACCCGTTAACATAGGTGTTCTTTTAAAATAGTTAGTTCCCCAAACAAAACTACTTTTATCGCCCTGCACACCCCACAACAAGCCTAAATTATAGTCTTCTTGGTGATCTGTATCGGTTGTCTGGTAATCAGCTGAAATTTCAAAACCATCAAAGTCTGTGTTTAAAATAAAGTTAACCACACCTGCCACCGCATCCGAACCATACGTTGCCGCAGCACCTTCTTTTAATATTTCAACCCGCTCCACCATCATTTTGGGAATGGCATTGATATCAACAAAGGTACTACCATCATTAGCAGCGGCTGCACTTAGTGTCATTCTGTTACCATTAACCAACACCAAGGTAGAGCCCAAGCCTAACCCTCGTAAGTTAACACTGGCTGTTGCTTGAGAAGCATTTTGACTAAAAGTATCTGTTTGAAACTCTGAACCCGCATTCACGGATATATCTTTCATAAAGTCCGTTAATGTTGCCGAACCTGATGATTCTAAAGAAGCCCTATCAAAAGTATTAATCGGAGCGATAGAGGAATCAGCCGATCTTTTAATGTGTGACCCCGTAACTAGCACTTCTTCTAAAAAACCAGGAGCAGCTATAGCAGGAGCACTCACCATTGCTGTTGTTGCTAACGCCACCGCAACAGATAGGCTTTTTTTCAAAAATGGAGATTGATGCATGATATTCACCTCTTTATCGAGTCCATTCGTTTTTTATTATTTATTATTAATAGGTGACTTAAGTCACACTAATACTCCAAGTGTAATACAATTTTGAAATTACGCATAATTAATCAAAAAATCCCTTGGCCAAGTCCTGCAGCAAAACCTTGCCCCAATTGATACGCCATTTCTAAGTCTTCTTTTTGGGGGTCACCTTTAACCAATAAGGGCTCGATTACTTTTTTGAAAGGCACACCCAAAGCAATACGTT
>CBDUPS010000045.1:0-8207 GCA_965369155.1 uncultured Spongiibacteraceae bacterium | reverse complement strand
TTTTGGATCGTGAATTAAGGCTACTGAAAAGGATAATTTCTGTTTCCAGCCTAATGGCAAAGCACCAACTAATTTGTTTGCTACGTCTTCTAGTCCCAATTCTTCAATTAAAGCATTCGATTTTTCTTTAATTCGTTTTCTTGATACGCCAACCTATGGGCGTTGGTTGCTGTATCTTTTCTCAACGGCTTGCTTATTACTTATCACATTATTGCCGGTTACTTTTTTAATGATGGTGACTATTCAGATGATAGGTTTTTGTTGGTTGTTAAGTAGTGGTTTAGCCCCAAAAGATATAGTTAAGCGGCTAGCAACTCAAGCTGGTACACCTTTTTTGAGTATCCTTTTAGTCGCACCAGTATGGTTTCCTATAGCTTCTTTTTTGACGACAGGAGATTTAGTCTCATCTTATACAGATAGGCGAATATTTACCCAAGATATTGATAATTTATTAAGTGCTTTTACATCTAAGCATTACTGGGAAACATATCTAGGCTATAAGCCAATGGATTGGTTAAAGGCAAATGATATTAAACTTAATAATGTAATGATACCGCATTTAGGGATTTCAGTTGCTATTGTTACAGGGTTTGGTTTTTTACTAGGTAAGAAACACCGCATTCTTTCATTATTATCAATGTTTACTCTTGTGGGTATTTATGCTCGTTATTTTAATGTTTGGCCTTTTATTGATATGGCGTACTGGCCCATTATTAACTCGATATCTCCTCAATATTTTGGGGCAATGATTGGGCTACTATTTACTTTCTGCTTTTCGATTTCATTTTCTAATATTTTAAATAGCCATAAAAAATTAAGTGCTTTTGGATTAATTATTGCTGTTTTAATTATATATGCATTTTTACATTTGTTTTTTAAGTTAGGATGGCCACAAGAGGTTGATTTACAGAGGTACTTGTTTGTTGGGATTTTGCTTTTTTCTGTAACGCTCATTTGCTTTTTATTATTTTGGTTTTCGGGTAATAGAACTGTTCAGAATGTTATAAAGTGCACTTTGTTTTTTTTAGTGGTAACAGAATTGTTTTATTATATTAATCATTATAGGCCGGTTCGTTATGATGCGTTTGTAGATCCTCCTAAAGAGATACAGTTTTTAAAAGATAACATCGGTGATGGTAGAGTATTCAGTATCGGTAGCAGCAGGGTGCTAGTGCCAGAGTTTGGGGCGGCTTATGGCATAAAACAAGTAGGAACAAGGACGAGTAGTGTTTTACCTTGGTACCGTACATTTTATGAAAACTCTTTTGGTAACGATAATGCACTATTCGTTACTTTAGATAACTATTTAAGTATAAGAGGTCGTACTATCGTACCGTCAAACTCAAAAGATGCTCTTAACCTAGAATCTTTAAATTTTATGGCGGTAAAATATGTGATGACAAATACATTAGGAAGTGAGTATAGGAATTTTTTAATATCACATGGTTGGATTCCAGTGTCTCCTCAAAGGAATAAGACGTATATATTAGAGAATCCTTTGGCGCTTAAAAATGCCTTTTTTGTTAATGATGTTTATAAAGGAATAGCTCCATTTTTTAACGAAGAAAAGTCAGTTTTTGAAAGCGCTTCGCTAGAAAGTGCCTCTCTTATAAATAAAATGAAAGATGCCAAAGAACGACCCTCTAATGAGAAGATAAACAAAGTTAAAAGCTCTAACACCTCAATAACGTATGAAGTTTTTACAGATGCTCCTGCGCTGCTAGTTACCAATGAAGTGTGGCATAAAAACTGGAAGGCTAGATTAAATGGTGAGACGATAGAAACATTCCGAGTGAACGGGGCTTTTAGAGGCTATTATATCCCTAAGGGTAAGCATACTCTTGAGGAAAATTATATTCTTTTGCCCTATTATTATGGTTGTTATGTACTCTTGTTTGTATTGGGTATATTGCTTTTTTATGGTTTATGGTATTTTTTTTTAAGAAAGAGGGTGATAGATAAAGTTTTTATAACAACTGACAAAGAGGGTAGTGTTACTTGAAGAAACCCAATAAGAAAACAAAGGTCACACAATCGCTAAAGAAAGCACCAAAGGTTGGTGGAACAATAAATAAGAAGTCAAGATTCTCTATTGACGTTTTGTGTTGCCCAGTTTGTTATGTAAAAAGCAATCTTAAGCAGACTGAGCTAGGGCTTAATTGTTCTGTATGTAACCGTTCATTTCCTATTGTTGATGATGTTCCTCATTTGCTGCCTAATATTAACGCTAAAACCAAATTAGAAAATATTGATTACGATGAGGTTCATGCGATTAACGAAAAAGCACGAACTAAAATATATCAACAATGGGAAGAGATATTTAAAAGTTATAATGCTAATAAAGGCAGCATTTTAGAAATAGGTAGTGGCACAGGGAACATTACAGCTAGCCTTGTAAATAATTCAAATTTTTCTCAAGTGCACTCCTGTGATATTAGTCAAAAGTTTTTAAATTCGATTGAAAAAAATTACTGCATAACAGATGAAGCTAAGAATAAAATAAATTTCTATATTTGTGATGCTAATCAGCTCCCCTTTGCTCCTGAATCTTTTGATGTAGTGATGGGGCACTCTGTATTACACCATTTTTTATATTATAAAAGAACAATAAAACGAAGCTATGATGCTTTAAAACCTGGTGGTATAGCCGCATTTTATGAGCCTGTAATTCAAGGAAAGATTCTTATTGCTTTTTTTATAGATCTTATGCTGAAGTTTCAGGAGAATTCATTAAAAATATTTTCTAATGAAGAAGTTCAACGAATGAGAAAAATGGTGTCTCATATCACTAAAGCTAGTCGAATAAAAGAAAAGACAGAGTTGGCCAGCATGGAAGATAAGTACATATTTGATATTACGGAGTTGTCAGGCATCGCTGCAAAAATAGGTTTTAAATCATTCGCTAGTATTAATCACGGAGGCGTTAATTCAACGGCTATTAGAGGGTATAAGCCGTATGTTATTAGCACCTTACTGATGATCAACATACCTAAAGAAAAAATACAGCACTTTGATTTTATGTTTGATTCATTTGCTGAAACATTAAGTGATTTGATCGGCGATCAGTTAGTAACGCCTATGGTTTATTTAGTCTTTCAAAAATAATAACAGTTCGTTAATTTATCTTCGTATCTTTAGTTGGCATACTAACATTATTTAGGAGCCATTTTATGATAACAAATTTTGACGATTATCTGATTCATCAAACCACAGAACCAGTTAATCAGCCTTCTGAAAGCAATCGTAATTTTTATGATCGTTATTGGTTTAATGGCTTTGACGTTAATGGATTGTTTTGCTTTGAGGCCGCTTTAGGGCTTTATCCTAATCGTCATGTGATGGACGCCCACTTTAGTATTGTTTTAGGTGATAAGCAGTGGGCATTTCATGCCTCTCGTAGAGCATCAAGAGAGCGCTCAGAAATGACGGTAGGCCCATTTACCATTCGTATAGATCTTCCCATGCGCGTTATCAATGTAAGCTTAGCTTGCAACGAAACAGGTATTGAGTGTGATTTAACCTTTACTGCTACCAGCGCTCCCACACAAGAACCTAAAAACGAGTTATATGAAGATGGGCGTTTGCTAATGCTAGTAACGCGCTTTACGCAGGTGGGTAATTGGAGCGGTTATTTTTCGGTTGATGGTAAGAAAACGGTAGTTAATAGTGACTCTACATTAGGCCTACGTGATAAGTCTTGGGGTATTCGACCTGTTGGTGAGTCAGAGGCGGGGGCGCCTGGCAAAATGACTACTGAGCCTGGGGTTTATTGGTGTTGGTCGCCGTTAATCTTTGACACATTTAGTACTCAGTTTGCCACTTTTGAAGATCCTGATGGAAAAGCAACTCAGGTGGGTGGTGCCTTGATGCCCTTGTACTCATCGCAGAAGAACATACCTGGTGGTGATAACCCAGGGCAGGTAGAAGCGGTAACGGCCAAGCACTCATTGCAGTGGCATAGTGGCACTCGTTGGCCAAAGGCTGCAAAACTTGAGTTGCAGTTAAAAAACGATGAAAGCTACCATATTGAATTAGAGCCGATTTTGCGTTTTCAAATGTTAGGATTAGGTTATCAGCACCCTGAATGGGGGCATGGTATTTGGCAAGGAGAGTTAAAAATAGCACGGGATGAATGGGATCTTAAGGCGATTGATCCATTAGGCTATCAATTTATTCATGTGCATCAAATCTGTAAAGCGACAGTAGGGGGTCAACAGGGCATGGGGATTTTAGAGAGCCTTTGCTTTGGACGACATGACCCCTCAGGTTTTAAAGAAATATTAGATGGTGCACCATAACTGAAACTAAAAAAGCCGCCTATGATAGCGGCTTTTTTTATTGAACGAATATTAAAATGGCCAAGTGCTTGATTCTGCACCACCATCAACTTCAATTATTTTTCCGGTAACCCAGCGTGCAGCAGGTGATGCTAGGTAAATGGCTGCTGCTGCAATATCTTCAGCCTCACCTAAGATGTTCATTGGTGTAAGAGCTGTCATTCTTGCTCTGGCATCGGCATCTAAAAACTGAGATAGGGCATCGGTCATAATACTGCCAGGGGCGATACCATTAACACGAATGTTAGGGGCAAAGTCTGCAGCGTGTAGTCGCGTCATGTGAGTTAAAGCAGCTTTACAGGTGCCGTAGTTACTAAACCCTTTTTGTGTGTAACGTGCGGCACCAGAGGTGATGTTGATGATATTGTTATTCTCACCTTCGGGCATGTGTGGCACGGCTAGTTGAATAAGAGAAAAAGCGGTGGTTACATTAAAGTGTAAATCGTTATTAAAGGTTTCTGCTGTGGTTTTTAATGGGTCATGGGGATAAGCGCCACCGGCATTATTAACCAGAATGTTGATTTTTTTAAAAGAAGAAATTGTTTGAGAGATAAGATTCTCTAGGTCTTCAGCTTTGTTTACATCGCAGACGATAGCGAGAGCTTTAACCCCAAACTTTTCAGCTTCTTCTGCGGTTTGTTGAATTTGTTGTTGATTACGAGCGGCACAGACCACATTGGCTCCAGCCTCAGCAAAGGCCAGACATATCGCTTTGCCGATACCTCTACCAGCACCTGTAACAATGGCAGTCTGCCCCTTTAATGAGAACATATTAAGAATGGTCATATAAAATCCTAACTTATTTAGAATGGTAAAGTTTACTAACTTAAAAGAACTAGGGGATATGTGCAAATTAAATCCCGTATAATTATTTTTAACACTACGTTAAAGCAATGGTATTAAGGTTTAGAGAATGAGTTTTTTACAGCTACATGAATATCCTGCACTGGGAGATAAGTATATTGGTCATTGCATTTTAAATAAGCCAGAAAAAATTAATGTATTAGATGCCGAGATTGTAGAACAGCTGCTTGAGGCTCTTATTTGTTGGCAAGACAGAGACAATATTGCTTTTGTTTTACTATCTGGCGCTGGAGACAAAGGCTTTTGTGCGGGGGGTGATATTAAGTTTATGTATCACTTGGCGAAAGAGTCACGCTATACAGAGGTCAATACATTTTTTCATAAAGAATACCAACTAGATTTACTGATTCATCAGTATAAAAAGCCGATTATTGGTTGGGGGCATGGAATAATTATGGGCGGTGGCATGGGCTTATTTCAAGGGTGTGATATTCGTATTATTGAGCCGTCTACCATAATGGCAATGCCTGAGGCACACATAGGTTTATTCCCTGATGTGGGGTCAGGTTTTTTTGCTAAAAAAATGCCAAACTCGTTAGGGAAGTTTATGTTGTTAACCGCAATGCAGCTTAATGATGGAGATATTCTTTATTCAAATTTAGCTGATGTATGTTTAAAAGAAAAAAGCTTAAATGACTTTATTGAGGTATGTAAAACGCTTAATTTTTCGGATATTAATAAAACGAAAGCAGTGAGACTTATAGAGAGCAACTTACAATGCTTACATGGGTTACCTGCAAACCAAAGTATTTTAAAACAGAATATAGAATCAATTAGTCTATTATTACAGAGTAAAAACATTCTTGAGTTTGAGACTTTTTTATTAAGTAAAAAAAATGAATCGGATTTTTGGAGCGCTATTTATCAGAGTTATTTTTATGGTTCACCTTTTACCCACGCGGTTATTTGGCAGCAATGGTTGCACTACGAGTTACTGGATATTAATGGTGCATTAAAGCAAGACGAAATAATAGCGAGCAATGTTATAAAAACCGATGATTTTTTAGAGGGAGTTAGGGCATTAATTATCGATAAAGATAAAAGCCCTAATTGGCAATTTAAAAAAATAGAGAATGTTGATGATGATAAAGTCTCATCAATGTTTGTTTAATATAAAAGGTAGATGGAAATATGATGAAAGATAATAGTCTAAAGCGTTCGGTATTGTATGTTCCTGGTGATAATAAAAAGGCTTTACATAAAGTGTTAAGTTTAGCCGTTGATGTGGTTCTTTTTGACTTAGAAGATGCAGTGACACCGGATAAAAAGACAGGTGCTCTTGAAAATACGATTGATGCATTAAAAGCGGATTATGGTTATCGTAAAAAAATTGTGCGGATTAATGACCTTTCATCTTCATGGTCTGAGCAAGAGTTAAAAGGGTTAGCTAATAGTAATATTGATGGAATATGTTTGCCTAAAGTGAATGAGGCTGATGACATTTTGGAGCTAGGGCAACTCATGCAAAAGTTAAACTATCCTACGTCGGTAAAAATATGGGCGATGATAGAAACGCCTTTAGGTGTTCTTAATAGTTATAAAATCACTCAAGCCTCAGAACGATTAACAACACTTGTAATGGGTATTAATGATTTATCAAAGGAAATGAGAGTTCCGCAAACTAAGAATAGAGAAGGCTTTATTTATTGTTTAAGCCAAACAGTTTTAAGTGCAAGAGCATCAGGTAAAGATATTATTGATGGTGTGTGTATGGATTTTAAAAGTGATAAAGCCCTGTTAGGAGCTTGCGAGCAAGGTAAGGTATTAGGCTTTGATGGAAAAACATTAATTCATCCAAGCCAAATAGCACTAACCAATCAAGTATTTTCACCATCGTTACAAGAGATAGAACAGGCAGGTAACATAATTACCGCATGGCAAGAGTCGATAGCAGCAGGAGCTAGTGTTGCCGTTTTAAATGATCGGCTGATTGAGCAACTACATTACGAAGAAGCGGTACGTATTCAGCAGTTACATCAAGCCATACAGACAATTACAGCAGGCTAAATTAGTAGCTTATAGTAACGTCGTGTAGCTCAACAGGCATAGTATCGTACAAATACCGTGAGGCTTTTTGACGTTCTTGTAAGTTGTTGTTAAAAATAGATTCAAAAAACTCTAAAACAATAAGTTTGGTTAATAGTTGCTGACGTAATGGGTTCATGGCTTTAGGTAGAGGATCTTGAATGCAAAGGTCATTTTTTGTAACTGCGATAATGCCTTCTTTTTCGCCACCTAATAAACCGTCCCAAGTATCAGCGCGATCATCGACACTTTTCTTTACAATGTAACAGCCGATAGCATCAGGGTTTTTCATAAAACGCATAATTCCCGAACGATAGGCAAAGCCTGTATGAGAGCCCTTATCTAAGCTTACTAATACGGTGTTGGGGCTTCTTTGTCTAATGTCTTTTGCATTCGATTGGTAGGTAACTAGCGAGTCAGCAGTTCCGGCTATCATCATAAACGGAGTCGAGCGGTGTTGAAAAAAACGGGGGCCAAACATAACAGAAGGCCCAGCAATAGAAATAGATGCTTGTACTCGTTGATCGGCCATTGCTGGGTGAAAGGCAACCAATGTTGAGGTTAAACCTCCAAGTGATAAACCAGCAACACCTATTTTTCCTGGGTTTATAGCATTACTAAATTGGTGGTTTTGGTTAATATTCCATTGCAACATGGTATCAATAAGAAAGGATACATCACCGGGCTGATTAACGACATCTTGTATAGCGGGTCCATCGCCTGGGGCAAACATTGTTGTTAGAGGAAAGTCAGGGGCCATGACTATATATCCGTGACTGGCAAGCAACTCAGCAATATGAGTGCCCTCGGTTTTATCGGAGGAGAAACCATGGCTGTAAATAATTAAAGGGTGTTCTTTACCCGATATTTTATTGGGTTGTTCTTTACTCGATGGATACCAAATATTGGTTTTTAATATACGAGAAGATGCGCCATCAAACTTTTTTCCATTCGCTTGAGTCGGGCGAGACGTATCTTCTA
>CBDUPS010000044.1:0-8216 GCA_965369155.1 uncultured Spongiibacteraceae bacterium | reverse complement strand
ATAATAGCTCATTGAATATTCGAGGCTTGCACAGCGACAACACCATTAATAGTCGCTCAAAGCCTATTCATTTACAGCAAAAAACATCTGACCTATTCGACTCTTATTTATCGGCCTCTCAATGGTTACCTAATCAAATTATACCGTTACGCCAACATCGTAGAATGCGAAGTGGCGAGCTACATTATATTGATCACCCTTTGTTTGGTGTGTTAGTTCAGGTGAACCGTTATAACGTTGATAGCGCATCTGCTCTGAGCTTAGATGAACCAAGCGAGGAGACTGAGCAAGAATTTGAACAGGATCTTGAACCAGAACAAGAGCCCTCCCAGTAACGACGCTTACATTATTTCTCAGCTTGTTTATTCGCTATTCCGTGGGGTACATGGCCGCTGGCAACATATTGGCTCGCTAAATCGCAATGGCCTTTTTGATCATCAAAAAAAACATCCGCTCCAAAGGCTTTTAAAAACTCCGCTTTTTTTAAGCCCCCCAAAAACAGCGACTCATCAATACGAATACCCCATTCTCGAAGGGTACGAATAACACGTTCATGGGCTGGGGCTGATCGTGCAGTCACTAATGCTGTTCGAATCGGGCAATTATCTCGATCAAACTCACTCTGCAAACTTTGTAAGGATTGTAAAAAGGCTTTAAACGGACCACCACTTAGAGCTGTTTTGGCAGAGGCTTTTTCACTGGAGGCAAACGCTGCTAAGCCATCACTTTTAAATACCTGCTCCGCTTCATCAGAAAAAATAACCGCATCACCATCAAAAGCAATACGCAATAAATCATCTTTTTGCTGCTTATCAAAGCCTGAGGGTAATAATGCTGCCGCAGCCACTCCTTGCTCTAACGCAATGCGCACGTCTTCGGTTTCTGTGGATAAAAACAAATCGGCATTAAAGCTCGCTACATAACGCCAAGGACTCGCCCCACCACTAAACGCGGCACGGGAAATATTTAAGCCATAATGTTGAATAGAGTTAAACACACGTAAACCGGTATCGGCACTATTGCGCGATAGCAAAATAACCTCTACCCGAGGCTCCCCTGATAGCAGCTCATTAATGCGCAATAATTTACGGACAAAATCAAAGGCCTCACCTTTAGGCAGCACGTCATCTTCCCGTTCTATTTGGTATTGCTGATAGGCATCAAGGCCTTGGCTCTGATAAATATGATGACTTTCTCTCATATCAAATAAAGCACTAGAGGTAATCGCTACCACTAATGTGTTGTCAAATTGTATCCCCATCACAAAACACTCTATTGCAGTTGCTATACCCACAGTATAAGGCTAATTTTATAGCGTACCTAGTGGATCGATAGAATGAACAATCACTCAATACCTGAAACTGCAAAACAATGGTTACTGACCCAAGGTTTTGGTGATGTGATTGATAGCCGTTATTTACATGGCGGTAGTATTTGCACCACCCGTCTAATCTTCACTATTTCTGGCCACCGATTTGCCATAAAAACCCATAGTCATGCCCCTGTTAATTTATTTATCTCAGAGGCCGAAAGCATTAACACGCTACAACATCACACACCTCTGCGGGTACCTACCATTTATTGTGCTGGTAACGACTTTTTGCTAATGGAATATATTGAGCCGGGGGAGCCAAACCACAATTACTGGGAGTTACTGGCAAAACAAGTGGCTGTAACTCATCAAAATACCAATAGCCAGTTTGGCTTTCATATAGATAACTACTGTGGTGAGACTCTGCAAATAAATACACTCTGTAGTGACGGTTATACTTTTTTTGCCGAGTGCCGTCTTAACTATCAGGCGCAACTTGCCTTTAACGCAAAGCAATTAACCAGTAAAGATGTGGCGGATATCGCCAAGTTAAGTCAGAACTTAGAATCACTCATACCAGAACAACCCCCCTCTTTAGTGCATGGGGATTTTTGGTCTGGGAATCTACACTGTGATGAGCAGGGTAACCCCGCTGTTTTAGACCCTGCTTGTTATTGGGGTTGGCGTGAGGCTGATATTGCTATGTCAAAGCTATTTAACGGCTTTGATCTGCGTTTTTATCAAGCCTATCAAAGTATTTATCCTATGGATTCTGGCTGGGAAGAACGTATTGCTATTTATAACTTATATCACCTACTCAACCATTTAAATCTTTTTGGGGGTAGTTATTTGCATTCGGTACGAAATATACTGCGACAATATACTTAATTGTATTAACCTACACGTTACCGTGACCTACATACTTTCTTCTAGCCACTCTGCGCCTTTTTATTATGCTAAAAAAACCTCCCATTACGTTTGCCTCAATTAATCTACAAGCACTTGAGCATAATTTTTCTATCGTAAAACAAGCCGCCCCCTTAAAAAAAATAATGGCTGTTATAAAAGCCGATGCTTATGGCCATGGCGTTATACCGTGCGCTAACACTTTAAAAAATGCCGATGGCTTTGCCGTAGCACGCTTTAGTGAGGCAAAAGGTTTACGAGAAACAAGTGATAAGCCTATCCTTATTATGAGTGACTTACTTTCAAAACAAGAATACGACTTTTGTAGTGAGCATAATATGACTCCTACATTATTTGAATTTGAGCAAATAAAAAAACTCTGCGAGCACAACATTCAAAAGCCATTATCGGTTTGGATAAAACTAGATACCGGCATGCATCGTTTAGGTATTGCCCCCCAGCAGCTTGATGATGCTTTAGCGTTATTACACACACAAAAAAAAATTAGCGTTACTGGCATCATGAGCCACTATGCCAGTGCCGATGAAACACAAAACCCAACAACAACCCAACAGCTTCAGCAATTTACTAATACCACGGAGCATTTAACCTTAGCTGGTAGTATTGCAAACTCCGCGGGCATTCTTTTACAGCAAACAGCCGATTGTGAATGGCTGCGCCCTGGAATAATGCTTTATGGGGCAGATCCATTAGATAACCCCACTGGCCTTAGCCAAAAGCTACTGCCAGTAATGACATTACAATCAACGGTAACCGCCATTAGAACCCTCAAGCCAAAGGAATGTGTGGGTTATGGCCATGCATGGGAGGCACAACGTATTTCTCGCATTGCCTCTATTGCTATAGGTTATGGTGATGGTTATCCCCGTCATGCACCTTTCGGCACACCGGTACTCATTCAAAATAAAGGGGTTGCCCCACTGGTGGGGCGTGTTTCGATGGATACGATTACCGTTGATGTGACAGACCTTGCCGATGTTACTGTAGGCGACCGTGTCACCCTCTGGGGAGATGGTTTACCTGTTGAGCGTATCGCACAATATGCCCAAACAATCAGTTATCAGCTACTTACCTGCGTTATGCCAAGGGTACCTAGACTCTATATCCCATAACATAAAACTTAACAGACTAATTCCTGATAGGGGAATAATCCAAAAATGCCCCCAGTATGAATAAATACCACATTATCCATAGCAGAAAACTGGCCGGATTTTATTTCTTCAATCATGCCATGAAAGGCTTTCCCGGTATAAACCGGGTCTAAAATAATACCCTCAAGCCTTGCTACTTTTTTAATGGTTGCCTCAAGCTCTGGGTAAGATTTTGCATAACCTGAACCCATATACCCTTCTAAAACATGAATTTGGCTTTCAGTCAGTTGGTTTTCTATTTGATAGCGTGATGACCATGCTGTTATGTCATCCGTTATTTTATCAACAAAGTGCTGCTTACTATCACAAACATTAACCCCCCACACAGGGATATTTTGTTGCAGAAACCACTGCCCAGCTATTAGCCCAGCTTGTGTGCCGCCGGAGCCTGTAGCATGAATGATGGCATCGGGCTGTAAATTATTAGCCTGACACGCATGGTACAACTCTTCAAAACCTGCAATATAACCCCAAAGGCCGATTTCATCGCTGGCGCCGGTTGGAATTACAAAAGGCGTTTTATTTTGTTGGGTTAATTCTTGCTCAAGCGTCTCAATTATTTCGGGCAAATGCTGCTGGTATTCACTCACCACCGGATAATAGTGAATATGAGCACCGAGCAATTGATCTAAATAGGTATTGCCCTGTAGTTGCTTTGGTTTTTCACCCCGCAAAATAAGGTGGCACTCAAGCCCTAACTCGGCACAAAGCAAAGCCGTTACCCGACAGTGGTTTGACTGTAAACCACCACAGGTAATCACCGTATCAGCACCACGGGATACCGCCTCTCCTAAGGAAAACTCTAACTTACGAATTTTATTACCGGATGCGGCACAACCGGTTAGGTCATCACGCTTAATCCATATGCGCGGGCCACCTAACTCATCAGACAACCGTTGTAGGCAAACCAACGGTGTTGCATGACGCACTAACTTGAGTCGATTACTTGGGTAAGGCAGCATATTAATCATTAATGGCTTTTATCGTGCCTTTAGGCAAAACACTATGCACTGCATATTTTTGAAACTTTAACTCCACCGAATCGGATACGCTTAAAATAACAAAGCTGTCTTGTACCTTTGTTACTTTACCTAAAATACCACCATTCGTTGCTACTTCATCCCCTACCGATAATGCTTCCATCATATTTTTATGTTCTTTTTGACGCTTTTGATTAGGGCGAATAGCCAAAAAGAAAAACACAACAAAAATGCCAACCAACATTATTAACTGAAACATCCCACCACCTGCATCTGCAGGGGCACCTTCAGCAGCATGAGCTGAGGAAATAAAAAAATCGAGCATGGTTTTCTCCTAAGTTTTGTGAATGTTGTGAGCGAAATAAGGCCGCCACTTTAACCCCTTGTAAAACAACGAGCAATTATTTCATTTTTTATTCATTTATCAATTAATTAAATGGTGGTTTATGCTATTCTTTTACAGAACATATTTAGCCTTGCCAAGCCTGCGGGATACAACACATCATGTCAGAAAACTCATTACCCATTCTTATTGTCGATGACGCAAGATTTAACAATAAAATTATTCAACGAACTCTTGGTATCGGCGGTCATACTGATGTGAGGATGGCAAGTAGTGCCCTAGAAGCATTACAGCAAATAAAAGAGCGCCGCGCAGCTATTGTTATTGCCGACTGGATTATGCCTGAAATGGACGGTTTAGAGTTAAGCGAAAAAATCAGAGAGTTAGATCAACGCTCTAATCACTACACTCATATCATTATTTTAACGGCAAAAGACGGAGAGTCGTCTTTTAGAGAAGCATTCGAAAAAGGGGTTAATGACTTTATCAGTAAATCGGTTATGCAAGAGCAATTAATGCCCCGTGTTTATGCTGGCGCTCAAGCTTATCGTCAACGCAATGAATTACTCACCGAAAAAAGAGAATTACAAAAAACGGCTAATAAACTGAAAAACCAAAGCGCCCTTGATCCAACAACAGGCCTTGGTAACTTAAACTACTGCTTAAAGAAATTACGTGACACTTTACGCCACACCGAGTTTCGTAATGGAGCAACCGGTTACTTTCTTATCAATGTACCAACCCTCGCTGAGGTAGAAACACGTTATTCCTCGGCTATTGCTGAACAAGTAGTCGCTGGCATTGCCAAGCGCCTTCGGCAAATTGTTCGCCCATTAGATACCTTAGCGCATATCAGTAACTGTGAGTTTTCCGTTATTATGCACTTTGAATCAACCGATAACGAAGAGTTTAGTCCTAGTTTTTTCAAGAGAATACAAGATAGTATTAATGTAAAAGCTTACTCAACACCCGCAGGCTTTATCAACATAAAAGCCAAGGTTGTTGCAATAACGGCCAATACAAAAACAGGCATCCCAGAAGCTGAAAAAATATTCAGCATGGCGAAAAAACATATGGCTGAGTTAAAAGAAGATAACGCCTTTGTTTACTACCCATACAAAAACAGTAACGACTCAAACAACAGCCATAATGATGATACCCCCCCAGTTTCTGCTGTCTCTGAGTCTTAGCCTGCGGTTTGCCCCCCATCTATAGGTACTGCTGCCCCTGTGACAAAGCGCGCTTCATCGGAGGCGATCCAAGCCACAGCTGAGGCTATTTCTTCAGGCTCCGCCATTGGCAATAATGGAAATAAACGCGCCAACAAATCATTATTAATCCCATCAGGGGGAGAAAACCCCGCACTTAGTGGTGTATTAACTGCACCAGGACATAAAGCATTAACCCGTAACCCTTCGGCTGAATATTCTAATGCTAGTGATTTAGACAGCATAACAACCGCCGCTTTAGTCGCACTATAGGCACTAGTATAAGCCTGACCTACCAAGCCTGCAGTAGACGCCATATTAACGATATTACCCTTGCTTTTTATAAGCTCGGGAATTGCCGCCTGTGATAAGTGGAATACCCCAGATAAATTAACCGAGACAATCTTGTCCCAAGTGGCTTCACTAATATCCAAAAAGTGCTCACACATGGCAAAGCCGGCAATATTGCACAGCACATCAACAGAGCCAAACACACTAACGGTTTTTTCAATAGCCAAGCGGCACTGCTCACTCTTACTCACATCAAAACAAAATGAATCACACTCGATATTTTGTGCTGTTAATTGCTCTGCCTTTTCTATTAATGCGTGTTGATTAATATCCAATAGCATTATCTTGGCGCCTTCTTGCCCTAAACGCTGGGCAGTGGCATAACCTATGCCAGAGGCAGCCCCACTAATAACGGCTACTTTACCTACAAATCGTTTCATTACATTTCCTCTTTTTTCATGTTTTTAGGGTAAAAATGTGACGTAGACATGAATTTCTATTCATATTGCTTGAAAATTGCTAAGATTCGCTCTGCTAAAATCACCAAAATTTCATTCCATGCCCCAAAAAGCACATTTTTTTATTTTTTTTACACTATGCCTTAGCCTGTTAGGTCATTTTGCGTGGTCAGATGATAACTGCAAATGCGTTACGTACGAACAGTACGAACTTATCTTTGAAGGCACCCTGATAAAAATAGAGTCTTTAGACGATGCCTCTACTACAGCCGACTTACCTGCCAGTGCCGCTTTACGCTTTAAAGTCGATTCACTTATGGTGGGCGATGCTGGCAAAACTATTACCTTATCTAATAGTGGATTTTGCCCTTACTCATTTAAAAAGCGAAAAAAATACTTTGTTTTTGCTAAAGCGAGCAATGCTGAGGGAGATAATTTATACTTCACTTCCAGTTGTTTTGGAAACGAAGAATTATAGTATTCTCCCTTTGACCCAGTGTAAGCGAAATCTGTTTTGATTCTTATTGATATCAACCCAAAATACCAGCAATTACTTGAAGATCATCACCTCACCTCATGGGATGATTTTATGGTTCGTGCTCCCGGAACACTACTGGTAAAAGATCCTACCCGAGAGTTACGCGAAATTATCATTGATGAAAAACGCTTTTTTTTAAAGCGGGTTTTTAGAAGCGAATTACAAGCCAGTATTGAGCTATACCTCACCTTACAAAAACCCCACAGTAATCCTTGGCGAGAGATGACACATATTAAGCATCTGCAAAAAGCCCAGATTCCAGTGATGGACTATGCTATTGCAGGTGAGATACACCGTTGGGGGTTTCCCGCAGAGGGCTTTATATTAGTTGCGGAGGTCTCCGGCACGTCCCTCGATATTCTCTACGCGAACGCTGATATAAAAACCAAGCAACGCATTGCCTATTCGGTAGGAAAACTCTACGGCAGCCTACACGTTAACGGGTTTTATCACCCCCCTCGTCTGCAAGATATTTTTGCCCAACAGAATGGGCTGGAATATGACCTGCAACTTATTGATAGAGAAACTCGTAATCCAAAGCCCCGTAATTTCTCTAAACAGCGCTCTATCTCAAATTTAAAGCGTGGTATGAAACGCCATATTCAACGGGGTGAATTCTCAATAACGGCAGAGGAAATAAAACACTTTTGTCGCGGTTATACCAGTACAGTGAACGCTCAATGGAGCATTACTCCCCGGCAACTTATCAAAAAATGCCGTGGTTAATTCCATTATTTTAATTATCTATTTAAGGACACACTATGAGCCAAGTAAAAGAGAACCTAGATAATAATACGGCAATGTTAACCGGTGCCGGTGCTCCTTGGGAGTTAACCACAAAAACCATTAACAATATTGATTACCGTTACTACGCTAATGCCCCCAAAACACTGCCCGAGTTATTTGCCCCCGGTAGAGAGCATGGCGAAGCACCTTTTGTTGTGTATGAGGGAGAGACGTTATCTTTTACTGATTTCTTTAAAAAAGCCGATGCGCTTTCTCAGGCAC
>CBDUPS010000043.1:0-8335 GCA_965369155.1 uncultured Spongiibacteraceae bacterium | reverse complement strand
GTATCAATAAAGACACGGCGTTTTTTTGGCAAGGGTTAAAACAGGGCAAGTTACTCATTCAACAATGTAGTAACTGTAATACGTTGCGTCACCCCCCAGCCCCTGTGTGTAAAGAATGTTTAAGCTTTGATTGGCAAGAGCACAAAGCCTCGGGTAAAGGCGTCATTCATAGCTTTGTTAAAATGCACCACCCTCAAGTGCCAGCCTTTGATAATCCTAACCCTATCGGTTTAATCGCGTTAGACGAAGGTACTCGTTTAGTGGGTTGTTTAGTGGGTTTTGCTGAGGCGGATATAAAAATAGGCACTGCCGTACAATTACAAATTGTCGATTGCGATGAACACACATCAATGGCGCAGTTTATTCCTGCCGCTTTAGTAAAAGAGGGGGAAAGTTTGTGAAAAAAAGAACATTAAGTGGCGAGGCGGCCATTGTTGGTATCGGGCAAACCGAATTCTCTAAATGCTCAGGGCGTAGCGAAATGCAATTGGCGGTAGAGGCCACGCTTGCGGCATTAAAAGACTGCGGTATCGACCCATCAGAGGTTGATGGTATTAGCACCTACACCATGGATAACAACCCAGAGATTGAAGTGCACCGTTTAATAGGTGGTAAAAACCTTAAGTTTTTCTCTCGGATTCATTACGGCGGCGGTGCGGCTTGCGGGCCAATTCAGCAGGCGGCAATGGCGGTAGCCACGGGGGTTTGCGAGGTGGTGGTGGTTTACCGAGCTATGAATGAACGCTCTGAATATCGTTATGGTACAGGAATGCAGAATGAGCAACCGGGTAGCAGTTACGAGAGTACCCACTTTGGTTGGTATGTGCCCCACGGTTTAGTAAGCCCTGCCTCATGGGTTGCCATGTGTGCCACCACTTATATGGATAAATACGGAGCCACTACAGAAGACTTTGGCCGAGTATCAGTTAATGCCCGAACGATGGCAGCAAACAACCCAAATGCATGGTTTTATCAGCAGCCCATTACGTTAGAAGATCACCAAAATAGCCGCTGGATTTGCGAGCCATTGCGTTTGCTTGATTGCTGTCAGGAGTCAGACGGTGCTGTCGCTTGTGTTATTGTCTCCGCCGAGCGGGCAAAAGAGTTAAAGCAAAAGCCTGCTTATATTAGAGGGGCAGCGCAGGGAGCCTGTGATGACCAACAAATGATGACCTCTTTTTATCGTGACGATATTACCCGTTTAACCGAATGCAAATTAGTGGCAGACCAGCTCTATGCCCAAGCCGGCATTGGCCCTGAAGATATTCAAACAGCGGTTATTTATGATCACTTTACCCCTTATGTCTTAACCCAGTTAGAAGAATACGGTTTTTGTAAGGCAGGGGAAGCCAAAGATTTTGTTCGCGGTAGCGAGCACATGATGGGTGGGAGACTGCCTATAAATACCCATGGTGGGCAATTAGGTGAGGCGTATATGCATGGCATGAATGGCGTGGCTGAAGGGGTACGACAAATTCGTGGACAATCATCTAACCAAGTGGCTAATGTAGAGCATGTATTGGTAACAGCCGGTACCGGTGTGCCAACCAGTGGCATTATTCTGGGGTCATCTTGTTAAGCCTGCGGGTAAAGGATAAGCAATGAATGTATTAGTAATGGGTGGAACGCAGTTTAATGGGCTGGCGTTAGT
Organism: uncultured Spongiibacteraceae bacterium; assembly: GCA_965369155.1. Lineage (GTDB taxonomy): Bacteria > Pseudomonadota > Gammaproteobacteria > Pseudomonadales > CBDUPS01 > CBDUPS01. Next base: position 6,684 of record CBDUPS010000043.1, on the reverse strand, counting down.
GCATGAGCTAGTCAAACAAAACCACGGAGTAACAATTGTTAACCGTGGGCAAACGAAAGCGCTTATTCCCCCAGAGGTAACGCGGCTGTATGCCGATCGCACCGATGCTGATCAAATGCGTAGCGTATTAAAAGGCAAAAGCTTTGATGCGATTATCGATTTAAGTGCATATCGCCTTGATGATGTAAAACTTATGGTGGAGATTTTTGCAGGTAATACCGGCCATTATATTTTTGCCAGCTCTACCTTAATTTATGCGGCGACTAATCTGTTACCTATTACCGAATCTCATGCCATTGAAACAGGGGCAAGACAAGCCGATTACGCCTTAGCTAAATTAGCCTGTGAAGAATTTTTGTTTCAGCAATTTGCTGATAATGGTTTTCCCGCCACGGTGGGTGTGTTGTCTATGGTGTTTGGCCCACACAACATTATTGCTGATCGTGAGCAGCGCATGTTTCAGCGTATATTGCAGGGTAGGCCGGTTCTTATTCCCGGAGACGGTACAACCATGGGGCAAATTGGCCATGTAGAAGATAGCGCCAATGCCTTTGTGATGATGATGGGCAAACCACAAACTTTTGGTAAACGTTATAATATGGTGAGTGATGATTACTACACTGACGAAGGTTATGTAGATACTTTTGCAAACGTTTGCGGTAAAAAAGTAGAAAAAGTATTTATTCCCCATCAGTTAATGGATGATTTATGGACGGGGAAGATTGAGTTAGAGGTGGCCGATATTGATGCCAACATTGATGTAAGAGCCAGCGAAGCGGATAAACGCTTAATGGCATTATTTAACTTAACCAAACTGATTCAACGCAGTGGCTTTAATATTCACCATTGGAATAAAAATGTAATTTATAGCGTTGAGCGCTTAAAGCAGGATATCGGTTGGCAACCACGCTACACATTTACGCAAGCGGTTGAGCAAGCCTATCAATGGTTTTTACAGGAAGGTTTAGATAAAAGCCTTACCTTTGATTTTGGCTTTGAAGACCGAATTTTAACGATGATAAAAGAGAAGAGTCATAATGTCTGATAGTACTCCTAACAATAGTAATTCAACTGAAAAAAATCATATCGGTGGCGTATCGCAGCATTACGATTTTAACCCCTTTGACGACCAAAAAATGATGGAGCCTTTAACCCCACAATGGGAGGCAAAGCGTCGTGTTGCCAGTGAAATTCGTCGTTTAATGGATAATTTGGCCACCAGTAGCTCAAATGCGCAAACACTAAACCGTGTGGCAGAAACCATTGCGGCGGCGGCTGATAAGTTAGGGGAGTCACCTCGATTATTAGGCCGAGATGCTTATGTAGAAGATGAGCAAAACCGTTATGGTAATCGTCCGATATTAGCCTATGAGCAAGGGGCGCTATGTGGGCAAAGTAACCCTGTAGCACCACCTTTACGTTTATGGATAGACCAAGAGAACAAAATTGCCTACGGTGAGGTAACCATGGGTTGGCCTTATGAAGGGCCGCCAAGCTCAGTACATGGTGGATTTGTTGCGGCTATCTTTGATGACTTTTTAGGAATGGCGCAAAAAATGACAGGTCAGCCTGGGGTAACCGGCACACTAACGATTAAATATCGTAGCCCTACACCACTTAATAAAAAATTGCGTTTAGTAGGAAAAATACAAAAAGTCGAAGGGCGTAAAAATTATCTTGAAGGTGAAATGTGGGATGGTGATACCTTAACGGCTACTGCAGAAGGTTTATTTATTTATATTGATGCAGAGCGTTATCGACAAATAAAAGAAGCCCAAGAAGCCAATATAAATCAATCTAATAAAGACACATAAACATGCGTTGTTGTTATTTATTATGAATTACCTCTCTCAGTTTTTTAATAATAAATTGACTATTAAGCTGTGGATTTCAGCTTATGTGGTTTTTTGTATAGTTGTGGTTTTTTCAACGCTCTACGTAATAATAGTAAGCAAATGGTATGGCCCATTCCGTGATATGTGGGAACTTGTGTGCTTTTTACAGATATCAATAAATTCAGGCTTACATCTTGAACAATTATTAGAACCTTACGCATACTCGCATCGATTATTGATACCTAAATTATTATTTTATAGTGATTACCTTTTATTTAAAGGCACGAACACAAGTGTTTTATTTGTATCAATAGCTTGTCAGTTTATTATGCTTGCGGTATTTATCAAAAGCTTATCGGTAGAGAAATTAGATACATCGCTACGAGTTGTTACCATTGCTACTTTATGGGCAATGATTTTTTTTGGTTCATTATATTATAACTACTTATACACTTTTGATGTTCAATGGTTTGTTGTCACAGCATCAGTAGTATCTTGTTTTTTTACGATTACTTATTTTAAAGGCTCTTTCCAAGGGTTGCTTTTAAGTGTTTTATTTTTATTGCCGGGAATGCTCTCTAACTTTTCAGCACTTTTGGCTATACCGGCTTTAATGCTTTTTATTGTGGCAAGTGATAAAACAGCAAAAGTAAAAATAATACAGTGTGCTCTGTGTGTTTTTATTTTAAGTATCTATTTTATTGACTTTCATAATCAGCAAGCAGGATTTTTTATTAAATTAGGTCCAAACAGTATAGTTGATACGTATTTTAGTTCAGGTATATATCAAGGTTTGTTAATCGTCCTTTACTGGATGACTTTATTTCCGATTGCCTTCTTAAGTAACCCATTGAGTCAGTCATTTATAGGTTTATGGCTGGCATGCTTTATTATTTTTATTTTGCTTATATATTTTGCAGCGCTATGGATTAGGGTGATATTTAAACGCTATAAGCCATCAAGTTATTTAGAATGGATAGCTTTGTTATTAATTGTTTATGGTTATGGCGTTGGTTTTTCTGTGGCGATAGGTCGGGGTTGGGTTTTTGATACTGTTTATGCCGATCGTTTTCAAAATATTGTGTTATTGTTTTGGATGGGTGTTTTGTTATTTTATGTGAGTCGCTTAACTTATCAGAGTGAAAAAAACAAAAAAATATTTTTATTTTTAGTGCCTATGGTTTTTCTTTTATTTTTTGGTATTCATCAATTTTCCTTTTTAAATAAAGGAATACAGTTAGGTGAAGACATGAGAGTGTCGAATGGCGGCATTACACTGGGCTTATCTAATGATTACCATGCCGTAGGAACAACGGTATCTCGCTTTCATATAGCTGCTGATGCAGAGAAGGGAATCAATATTATAGAAAAAGAGTCTAATTACTTAAATAGTATAAAAGCTGGGCCTTTTGTTTACCCTTATGCGAGGGTGTTACAAAATATTGCCAAATTTGATACAGCAAAATTATCGTCATGTGATGAGTCTTATTGGAGGGTATATGCATTACCTAAAGGTGAAACTAAATTAATTGTGCATATAAATATATTAGGTAAAGGACAACAAGGGCTGGTTTTGCATAAAGTCAGTGGGGAGTGGGTAGGTTTAGTCTTGCCGCTTTATGGCGATGATATTATCGCAAATATAAAGAGTAGATTACTTGGTGCACAGACGTTTGAGGGCTTTTTGTTAAATGATAGCCGTTTACACCCTAGTGCAAATCAGCATCAACCATTGGTTTTACAAGATGTGGCAACTAACCAACCTGTATGTATGGTGACGTCGCCTTACTAATAGCAATGGTTTGGTTTTTCATTGCTCCCTAGTTGTTGCTATAATCTGCCCCCGTTATTGATCGCGTTTTTATAAGCGCAGCCCAAAGATACAAACAAAAACTAACCTAACAGTAAAATGGTGAAAAAGCATGAGTGAGATTCATTATAAAGATAACGATGCACTACAAGCGTTGGTCAGCGAAGAGCTAGGCGAATGGAGTAACAAAGTTACTATTGGCCAAGATGAAATTAACCAATTTGCTGATTTAACTGGCGATCATATGTGGTTGCATGTAGATGTTGAGCGCTGTGCAAAAGAAAGCCCTTTTGGTACTACTATTGCCCATGGCTTTTTGTTGTTAGCGATGTTACCTAAGTTTCAATCATTGCCCACCGCCTTACAAACCGTTACAGGCTTTGGCCACATGATGAACTACGGTTCAGATAAATTACGTTTTTTAGGTGCAGTGCCTGTGGGTTCTGAGTTACACACCCGCAGCCGTATTAAAGAGGTAGAAGTTACTGATAAAAAAACCAAAATCGTCGCAGAAACCCATTTACATGTGGTGGGGCAAGAGCGCCCAGTATTAATTTACGAAATGATGTTTGTTTATTTATAACGGTTTCGTTTTTTATACCATTTAAAAGCAGCCTAAGGGCTGCTTTTTTGTTGTTTGCGCTTTGTGTTAGCTGATTTTTTGAAAAAGCGGGTTTAGATTGTTTTATTGGAATGTATCGGCTTCTTATTCTACACTCAACAAGAGCTTACTTTTTATTTTTTTCAGGTATTGATTTTATTGGAGTGACGGTATGGATAGACCTATTGTATGGACAACAGTAGCCCCTAGTGTCTCGTATGTGAAGGGTACTTATGATGTAGATGAGACAGTAATGCTAACCGTTGAAGTCGCAGGGGTTGTTTATACATCAGGTATTGATGATGAGCTTGAGTTGCGCAGTAATGGTGTTTGGTCTTTGAGTATGCCTATTGCATTAGATGATGGTTATTACGATGTTAAAGTGGCTGCTACAAGTGCAGTAGGAGATGTACTGACAGATAACACTACAAATGAGCTAGGCATAGGAGTTCCACAGATCAAGTTTAAATTTTCTGGTGATTACCTTTGGAGTACTCCCGAATTAGAGCATGAAATTTTAATTTCTGGCACAACTCAAGATGTAGAAGATGGGCAGATAGTCAAGGTGATGATAGCCGATGTTCATGGTGATAATTATATCGGCTCAGCACAAGTTAAAGATGGTATTTGGGAGATATCAGCAAACACCAGTATTCAGAGGGCTGAACCTAAAGCACCAGAACCTGAAGTTGCTATTTTAGCTGATGGTGGATGGGTCACTATATCATCAGTAAGGTGGGATATATGGGGGGTATTTCTTACTGACATATATATGGAGCGCTTTTCGTCAGATGGAGAGCTTAGCCCTGAAGGTAAAGTACAAATAAATACTAGTGATGATTATATAAATGATAATTATAGCTATGTAGATAATTTAAAAGCACTTGAAATTACGGCTCTCTCTGATGGTGGTTGGTTGATTTCTCGTGTTGTTTCAGAAGTTGATAGTGATCCTAGTATTATTGCTTTTCAGCGCTACGCAGCTGATGGAACACAATTTCCTGACCTTATTATTATTGAAAACGCTAAGGCTGACTGGGCATCTGCCTCAATTACTGCAGTGGCAGATGGTGGATGGATGGTCGAATGGAAAGAACCGTCTTTAGATGCTTATGATGAGGTTGATGGGTGGAATATAGTGAGCCAGTACTTTGCGGCAGATGGCACATCAGAAGATACTGTAACAATAAATATAGATGCCATAGGTGGAGTAGTTACTGAACTATTAGATGCTGGCTGGGTTGTGATGTGGACAGATGAACCCAATAAAGTGGTAACTCAACATTTTACAGCTGATGGATTAGCAGTTGGTGGTCAGGTTGTTTTAGATATACCAACTAGTGTTGAGAGCCCGGATATTACCGCTTTAGCTGATGGTGGTTGGGTTATTGTGTGGAGAGGAACTACACCAGATGATGGGGCTAGTAATGCAGGTCGTAGGGCCATTTACGCTCAACATTATGCCGCTGATGGTGTGCCTGAGCCAGAAGGTATTATACAAATAGATTGGCTAGGTGGTTCTACGTTTTATTATGCTCCATCAGTTGAAGCTTTGGTAGATGGTGGTTGGGTAGTAGAGTGGAAAGAGTCTTTAAGTCAATCCACAGCGAAAGACACCTTTTCCCAACGCTTTAATGCAGACGGAACGCTTTATTTTGAAGGGGATGTTGCTACGGTATCGGATCTTGATTTATCACATGGGGATACTCTAACAATTGAAGCAACAGTTGAAGATGCAAGGGGTTACAGTGCAAGTGTCACACAGGATATTACTATTGATCTGTTAGCTGAATTAACTCTTGATTTGGGTCCTGATGGTACGCCACCTATTATTAGTGATGGTTTGGATGCGCTTGTTATTTCTGGAGCAACCGTTGATGTTGAGCAGAGTAAAAAAGTAGAAATAACCCTTACTGATGTTTTGGGGAATACCGTTGATGGGTACAATTACACTAATGCTTCAGGTCTTTGGTCTCAGTCATTTGACGTGAGTAGCTTTGCCGATGGTGCCGTTACAATTGATGCTTATGTTAGAGATAGTGCCGGCAATAGAGCGGAGATTTCTGAGACAGCATTTGTGTTAGATCAACCTATAACCCTTACACTAAATTCAGGGGTAATTAATGCTGAAACTCTAGGTATTGGTGGTGGGATTTTTGGCGGTAGTTTAAATGCAGATGATCAGCAACTAAACATTACGATTACCGATGAACTGGGTAGCCAATTTATAATGAACACCGATGGTGATGGTGATAGTTGGGGTATACGAATTGATGGCGTGGTAAACACTAAGATGTATGGGCTATCATCAACAGGCTTAGTTGATGGTGGTTGGTTAATCAGTGAGTCGAGTGGTTTCCAGCGGTTTTCGGCTACCGGGGAGCGGTTGTCAGTTTCTGAATTTGATCACCCTTCTTCTTATGGTGCTCAGGTGCTTG